>JBQCFH010000250.1:0-20296 GCA_051959385.1 Rhizobiaceae bacterium
TAGGCGAGGTCGAGCGAGGCTGCGCCCAAGCGGCGGATGCCGGAGACCTCGCCCATGACGTTGCGCAACTCGACGAGGTAGCGGCCGTGATCGCCCTGGCCGAGATGCGGCACGCCGGTGCCGATCACGCAGTCATTGAGGTTGCGGCGCGCGGCGACGCGCAGGCGGCGATCGTTGAGGAAGGCGCCGCCGCCGCGCTCGGCGGTGTAAAGTTCGTCCATGGCCGGATTGTAGACCAGCCCGGCGACGAGCACGCCCTGCCGTTCGAGCGCGATCGAGATGGCGAAGATCGGGATGCCGTGGAGGAAATTCGTGGTGCCGTCGAGGGGATCGACGAGCCAGCGGTGCTGGTCGTCGGAGCCCGTCACGGCGCCGCTTTCCTCCATCAGAAAGGAATAGCCGGGCCGCGCCCGTGAAAGCTCGTCATGGATGATCTTCTCCGCGCGGCGGTCGGCTTGGCTGACATAGTCGCCGGGACCTTTCAGCGAAACCTGCAGGTTCTGCACCTCGCCGAAGTCACGCGCCAGCGAGCGGCCGGCCTTCATCGCCGCCTGGACCATGACATTGAGCAGCGCGGAACGGGGCATGGGAAGCGTCTTTCGATTAGGTCGGCATTGGGCAGTCGGCAGGTCGGCAGTCGAATATGACGGCAGTGCGTCTGCTCTTAATTGCGACTGCCGAATGCCTGTTGCCGGCTGCCGATTTTAATCCGCCCGGCGCAGATAGGTGATCTCGTTGGTGTCGACGACGATCCGCTCGCCGGACGAGATGAAGGGCGGCACGAGCACGCGCACGCCGTTCTCGAGAACGGCAGGCTTGTAGGAAGAAGCGGCCGTCTGGCCCTTCACGACCGGGTCGGCTTCGGTGACCTCGAGCGTGACCTGGTCGGGAAGCGAGATGCCGATCGGCTTCTCCTCGTAAAGCTCGACTGTCACCGTCATGCCGTCCTGCAGGAAGGCGGCGCGCTCGCCGACGAAATCCTTCTGCAACTCGAGCTGCTCGTAGCTTTCGGAATCCATGAAGACGAGGGCGTCGCCCTGCTCGTAGAGGAAAGTGAAGTCCTTCTGCTCCAGCCGCACCTTCTCGACGGTTTCGGCGGAGCGGAAACGCTCGTTCAGCTTGGTGCCGTCGATCAGGTTCTTCAGTTCGACCTGGTTGTAGGCGCCGCCCTTGCCCGGCTTGACGGCATTCGTCTTCACCGCGACCCAGAGGCCGCCATTGTGCTCGATGACGTTGCCCGGACGGATTTCGTTGCCATTGATCTTGGCCATGTTGCTGCTTTCGGAAGAAATTTGGAGCCCGCATCGCCGCAAGGGCGAAATTCGGCACGTCCAAGACCATAAAACGCTGCGGGAGGCAAGAGCGGACGGGGTCTGGTAGCGGCGGTGAGGGGCCGTTCTCGGCTTACTGACGGGACATACAGTCGCTGAGAACAGGTGCGAGCGCCGATCAGCGGAGCTTGTTGGCGCGCTCGATCGCCTGCTTCTGCTCGTCGGCGGAAAGGTTGCCGAAGAAGATGTCCATCTGCGGGTCGCTCAGCCCGGCGCGGCGGGCAAGCACATACCATGCGCCAGCCTCGACCTTGTCGGCCTTGGTGCCGATGCCGTTCATGTAGAGCTTGGCCAGCCGGTTCTCGGCGGCGACGTTGCCGCCTTCCGCGGCCTGCTTCAGCCAGCGGAAGCCGCCTTCGAGGTCGGCCGGCCCGCCGCGTCCCTCGACGAGCCATGTGCCGAGCTCGAGTTGCGCCGTATCGTAGTTCTGGCGCGCTGCGAGGAGCAGCCAGCGGCGCGCCTCCGCGTCGTTCCTGATCTTTCCGCCGACGCCGTTCGCGAAGGCCTGCGACATGGCGTATTGCGCGTCGGCGAGGCCGGCCTCGGCCGCCTTCTCGTAATAGTCGTAAGCCTTTTCCAGCCCTTGCGCGCTGTCGTCCTTGCCGACGAGCATTTGCGCGTAGTTGAACGCGGCGAGTCGGTTGCCGGCGTCAGCCGCCGCCTTCATCAGCTCCGCGGCGCGCTTCTCGTCCTTGGGGACCACCTGGCCCTCCATGAGATAGAGCGCGTACTGGAACTGGGCGGCCGCGACGCCCTGTGCCGCGGCCTTTGCGTAGAGCTCGGCCGCCTTGTTGTCGTCGCGGCGCACGCCGAGACCGCGCGCGTAGATCTCGGCCGCTAGCGTCTGCGCCGCCGCGTCGCCTTTTTCGGCGCGCGGCAATGCGAGGTCGAGAGCGGTGATGTAGAGACCGCGCTGAAAGGCGCCGAAAGCTTCGTCCGAGGGGGTGGCGCCGAAGCGTTTCGGGTCGACGTCGCTGGTTGGGCTGGTCACGCGGCCGCCGCGGTCGGCGCTTGCGGCGACGGCATTGCCGCAGAGGCCGGCCATCGGCGCTGACGGCGCGAGCAGGAGCGCGGTGCAGACGATCTTGCCGATGCGGCTCATTCCTGGACCTCGAACCGGGGCGCCGTCTCGTCGAGCAGCGCGTTGGCCGCCGCGACCCGCTCCCGGGGATCGAGCCCTTCGGCGAAGACCGCGCTCGACAGTGCGACGAACTCGGCGCCGGTCGCGGCGACCGTCCGCACCGAGTCGATGTCGCTTCCCGCCATCACGATCGCGGGCAGTTCGATCATCTCGGCCCACCAGCTTCCGAGCGACAGGTTGCGGGGGTGCGGCTCGGCTTCCGTATCGTAGCCGAAGCGGCCGAAGAACATGTAGTCCGGCCGCGCCTCGCCGAGCTCCAAGGCGTCGTCGCGGGTCTTGGCGGCGCCGGCGCCGATCATCATGCGGCCCTGGAACTTTTCAACCAGCTCCTCCAGCTCCTCCTTGCGTCCCTCGAAATGGATGCCGTCGGCTCCGGCTCTCGCGGCGACACGGGTGTCGCCCTCGACCATGATGGCGATGCCGCGCGCCTGGACGAGGGGAACGATGGCCTCGGCGCGGCGCTGGAACGCCGCCTCGCCGTCGCCATAGGCCGGCAGGATGAGCGAGGCAACGTCGCCGCCGCCGGTCGCCTTTTCGACAAGTGTCTCCAGCTTCGGAAGATCGTCCACCCGCGGCGCTATCAGAACGACGCGGCAGCGGTTCAATTCATCTGTTGCCCTCATGGCCGCCCTCATCGAGCCCCTGGCGGGTTCCGGCCTACGGGGCGATCATGGTGTGAATGCGGCATATAGCATGTGCGCCGGCGTTGAACAGACGCCTGGGGCCGCCGTGACGCCGACGGCAATTCCGTCTCGCCAAACGATGCGGATACGGCTATGCGTCTCCGGTCCGAATTTGCCCGCCCATGACCGATCTCCTGCAGAATCCGATTATCTACGCGGTCGCCATTCCGGCCGTCCTGCTCGTCGGGCTGTCGAAGGGCGGCTTCGGCGGCGCGCTTGGCGTCGTCGGCGTGCCGTTAATGGCGCTCGTGCTGCCGCCCGTACAAGCGGCGGCGATCCTGCTGCCGATCCTGGTGCTCATGGACATCGCGGCCCTGTGGGCATGGCGGCAGGCGGAGCGGGACTGGCAAACGATCCGCAACCTTCTCCCCGGCGCGATCGTCGGCATCGGCATCGGCTGGCTGACGGCGGCGATCGTCACCGAGGCGGCGGTGAAGCTGATCGTCGGGCTGATCGCCTTCGGCTTCGTGCTGCGCTGGGTTTGGCAGAAATATGGAGGCCGCGAGAAGGCCGGCGCGCACAACGCGCTTTCGGGCGCGTTCTGGGGCGCGCTGTCGGGCTTCACCAGTTTCGTCGCCCATGCGGGTGGCCCGCCCTATCAGGTCTATGCGCTGCCGCTGAGGCAGGATCCGAAGCTCTATACCGCCACCAGCGTCGTCTTCTTTGCCGTCGTCAACGCCGTGAAGCTGATCCCCTATTTCGCGCTCGGCGAACTGGATACCGGCAATCTTACCGCCGCCGCCGCCCTGATGCCCTTCGCCTTCATCGCGACGGTAGCAGGCGCTGCGATCGTGAAGCGCATGCGGGCGGAGGTTTTCTATCCGATCACCTACGCGCTGGTCTTTTTGCTCTCGCTGAAGCTGATCTGGGATGGCGCCGTGGAGGTGTGGTAGCAGTTCCGGAGGCTGGCGGACCAGGTCGGTGCTTGCCCACCATTCGCCCGATGACGGAAGCCTGCGGCTGTGCTTTAAGGCGCGGAATGCCGGAGGAATCCATGCCCAATCCCTACGAGATCGGCCTCGACAAGAACGCCGCCAACTACCAGCCGCTGACGCCGCTCTCGTTCCTGGAGCGGGCGGCCAAGGTCTATCCGGACGTGACGGCCATCATCCACGGCGGTTCGCGGGTCAGCTATCGCGATTTCTATCAGCGGTCGCAGCGGCTGGCCTCGGCGCTTTTTAAGCGCGGCATCGGCAAGGGCGATACGGTCACGGTCATGCTGTCCAACACGCCGCCGATGCTCGAGGCGCATTTCGGCGTGCCGATGACGAAGGCGGTGCTGCATTCGCTCAACACGCGGCTGGACGCCGCCGTCATCGCCTTCCAGCTGGACCACGCCGGATCGAAGATCGTCATCGTCGACACGGAATTCTCCGGCGTCATGGCCGAAGCGCTGAAGCTGGCCAAGGTGAAGCCGCTGGTCATCGATTTCGACGATCCGGAATATGGCGCCGACGCGCCCTATCCGAAGGGCGGGCGGATCGGGTCCATCGACTACGAGAGCTTTCTCGCCGATGGCGATCCGGACTTCGCCTGGTCGATGCCGGATGATGAATGGGATGCGATCTCGCTCAACTATACGTCCGGCACGACCGGAAACCCGAAGGGCGTCGTCTATCACCATCGCGGCGCCGCGCTGATGGCCTATGCCAACACGGTCCATGCCGGCATGGGCAAGCATTGCGTCTATCTGTGGACCTTGCCGATGTTCCATTGCAACGGCTGGTGCTTTCCATGGACGCTCGCCGTGCAGGCGGGCACGCATGTCTGCCTGCGCTGGGTGCGCGCGAAGGCGATGTACGACGCGATCGCGGACCATGGCGTCACGCATCTGTGCGGCGCGCCGATCGTGATGGCGACCTTGATCAATGCCGCCGAAGGCGACAAGCGCGAATTCCCGCAGACGGTTACCTTCAACACCGCGGCCGCGCCGCCGCCCGAATCGGTGCTTGCCGGCATGGCCGACGCCGGATTTGCCGTGACGCATCTCTACGGGTTGACGGAGACCTACGGCCCGGCCGTCGTCAACGAATGGCATGCCGAATGGAACGGGCTCGACCGGGCAGGGCAGGCCGGCCGCAAGGCGCGCCAGGGGGTGCGCTATTCGGCGCTCGAGGACCTGACCGTAATGGACCCGAAGACGATGGAGAAGACGCCGCCGGACGGCGAGACCATCGGCGAGGTCATGTTCCGCGGCAACATCGTCATGAAGGGCTACCTCAAGAACAAGGCGGCGACGGACGAGGCCTTCGCCGGCGGCTGGTTCCATTCGGGCGACCTCGGGGTGATGCATGCCGACGGCTATATCCAGCTCAAGGACCGTTCCAAGGACATCATCATCTCGGGCGGCGAGAACATCTCCTCGATCGAGGTCGAGGAGGCCCTTTACAAGCACCCGGCCGTGGCCGCCTGCGGGGTGGTCGCGCGGCCCGACGAGAAGTGGGGGGAGACGCCGGTCGCCTATGTCGAGCTGAAGCCGGGCAAGACCGCAACGGAAGAGGAGCTTCTCGCGCATTGCCGCTCGCTGCTCGCCCGCTTCAAATGCCCGAAGGCCATCCTCTTCACCGATATCCCCAGGACCTCGACCGGCAAGATCCAGAAATTCCGGTTGCGGGAAATGGCGAAGGAGGCGTGAGCCGTTAACGCGGCGCAAGGCATGAAAATTTTCAATTTTCGGCAAGAGCCGCCCAGTTCGTTAACCCTTCATTAAGCTTTACGGGCGTTTACTCACTCCATCCAGTGATCTGGATTCTTACCGAGTGGTTGGAGCCACTTTGTTTGACGCCTCCCTGTTAAACTCCTGAGAGCCGCTTACCCGCGGCTCTTTTTTTGTCGGCAGGCGCGTGTTCCCCAGTATCCCCCGCATATTAACCCTTTGTTAAACATGGGCTTGCGTTCGCGGCCGCATCGCCGCATGCTTGCCATTCATCGGATTCGGGCGGATTCCAGCGTGGCGAGACCATTCGTTGATTCGTCACGGCAAGCTGGGATCGAGCGTGGGACAGCATCAAATGGGCGAAGCTGAGAGGCAAGGCGCCAAGACGATCAATCTCGCCGAGCGCCGCGTGTTTTCGCAGCGCTTCAAGCCCCTCTACAACGAGGGCATGGGGCTGGTGGAGCGCGCCGCGGAATATCTCGACGGGGAGGGCCGCGCGGAAGCCAAGAAGATGTCGCGTGTCGCGGCGACGCTCTATGCCGCCGAATCGATGCGCCTGACGACCCGGCTGATGCAGGTGGCCTCGTGGCTTCTCCTGCAGCGCGCCGCCAATTCCGGCGAGATGAGCCGCGAGCAGGTAGCGGCGGAAAAGTCCAAGGTCAGGCTCGACACCGCCTCGGCGCAGGAGAATGCGCCGGGCTGGCCCGAATTGCCGGCCGCCTTCAGGGAGATCGTGATCCGCTCGCTTAGGCTGCAGGCCGTGGTGCGGCGGATGGACGAGGAGATCTATGGCGGCGGGGCATCGGCCGAACCGGCGCGCCGCGCTGCGGGCAATCCGGTGTCCGACCAGATTACGCTTCTCCATACGGTTTTCGCCCGCGGCTGAGTCTCGGGCGCCCTGTCCCGCGGCTAGCCCCGGCGCAGCATGGCGTCGAACAGCGGCAGCCCGGAGAGTGCGGCGAACAGGATCAGGCAGAAAGCCAGGCGACGGAAAAATTCTTCGCTGGCCAACGGGAAAAGGCGCTGACCCGCATAGACTCCGACCGCATAGACCGGAGTGAAGATCACCGCATAGGTGGCTGCCTTCAGCGTGAAGAGACCTGAGATCGCCATCGCCGATCCCGACAGGATGGTCGTCAGGAAGAAATAGACGATGACGTTGGCGCGGAACTGCCAGGCCGGCACGTCGCTCGACAGCCAATAAATGACGACCGGCGGACCGGAAAGCTGGGTCGCTCCGCCGATGACGCCGGAGAACGCGCCGGCGCCGGCCGCGATCGCCGGCGAGCGCTCGCCGCTATAGCGCCACCCGCTCCACAAGACGACGACCGCGGCCAGGACGGCGAGCGAGATCGCCCAGCGGAGCAGCTCGACATTTCCGGTCGTCAGCCACCAGATGCCGAGCGGCAATGCCGGCACGTAGCCGGCAAGGACAGGCAGGACCGTCTTCCAGCGCACGCGCCCGAATGCCGGCACAACGATGGGAAGCGTCGGCAGCGTATCGACCAGCCAGATGATGACGACGGCGATCCTGGGGCCGATCAGGGCGGCGGCGATCGGCATGAACACCATGCCGGCGCCGAAGCCGGCGAAGCCGCGAACCGTGCCGGAGAGGGCCACGATCAGCAGCAGCACGAAGAACGTCGTGTCGAAAACCGGAAGATGCAATCGCGCGCCCCGCAAAGAGGATGCTTTATGCCGTAGCCGCGCCTCCGGTCTTGAACCAGAAGGGCTGGCGGGCTGATGCCATGCATCGGCCGTTCTTTGGTTCCGGAGTGATGCGGTCTTCCGCTAGAGTGGGTCCATGGCGGCAGCGATTCGCATCATCGGCATCGACCCGGGCCTTCGCCGCACCGGCTGGGGCGTGGTGGAGACGCTCGGCAACTCGCTGCGCTTCGTCGCTTCGGGCACGGTGCGTTCCGACGACAAGATGGCGCTCGCCTCCCGGCTCAGGCAGTTGCACGACGGGCTCTCGGCGGTGCTGCATGAGCATATGCCGCACGAAGCCGCCGTGGAGGCGACCTTCGTCAACAAGGACGCGACGGCCACGCTGAAGCTCGGCCAGGCGAGAGGCGTCGCCATGCTGGTGCCGGCGCTCGCCGGGCTCGCCGTCGCGGAATATGCGCCGAACGCGGTGAAGAAGACGGTGATCGGCGTCGGCCATGGCGACAAGAAGCAGATTCACATGATGGTGCGCGTGCTGATGCCGCGCGCCAGCTTCGATACGGACGATGCCGCCGACGCGCTCGCCATCGCCATCTGCCATGCGCACCACCGGCAGAGCGCGGCTGCGAGGGTGGTGGAGATAAGCGCCAGCTGAGTGCGGCGCAGAGGCCACGTTCTTGACTTGTTCTATTGGTTGGAATAAGTAAGGAAAATCTTCCAAGGAAAGATGTATTATGCGTGTTTCCGAAAAAGGGCAGATCACCATCCCGAAAAATCTGCGGGAGCTTGCCGGCATCAAGCCCAACGGCAATGTGTCCATTTATCTTGAAGGTGGGCGACTCGTGATCGAAACTGCGGACCGCTCCGTCACCGAAGCCAACAAAGCGCGTCTGGAGCGATTTATGGAAGCGCTCAGGAAGCTGGAAGGAACGGGGGATCCTTCAATAAGCGCTGACGATGTGATGCGTGCGACCCGGGATCGTTGACGTGCCGGTGCTGGTCGATACCAACGTGTTGATCGACATCGCCTATCGCGATCCTGACTGGGAGCACTGGTCGCAAGCACAGTTGTCGCGGCGGCTGGGCGACGGCCTAGTCATCAATCCGGTAATCTTCGCGGAATTCAGCTATCGCTACAGCGACATCGAAAGCGCTGACGCCGCGCTCGATCCCGCCGAGTTCCTGCGGGAGCATCTTCCCTGGGAGGCAGCTTTCGCGGCGGGACAAGCGTTTCGCGTCTATCGCAGGCGCGGCGGTGCAAGGGAGAAAGTTCTTCCGGATTTCCTGATCGGCGCGCATGCGGCCGTTCGGGGCTACGCGTTGTTGACCCGCGATCCGGACGGCTATCGCTCGTATTTTCCGATGGTGGACCTTATCGCGCCGGACACGCATCCGTGAGACGGGGCCACGCATGATCGGCAAGCTGAAGGGCGCCGTCGACGAGATCGGCGAGGACTATGTCGTCATCGACGTGCATGGCGTCGGTTACGTCGCCTATTGCCCGATGCGCACGCTGTCGGCGCTGCCGGGAGCGGGCGAGGCGGCGGAACTCTTCATTGAAACCTATGTGCGCGAGGATATGATCCGGCTCTTCGGTTTCGGCTCGGCGCTGGAGCGGGAATGGTTCCGGCTCCTGATGAACAACGTCCAGGGCGTCGGCGCCAAGGTGGCGCTGGCGGTGCTCTCGACCTTGTCGCCGGCCGATCTCGCCAACGCCATCGCGCTGCGCGACGTGGCCACCGTCAGCCGCGCGCCCGGCGTCGGCAAGAAGGTCGCGGAGCGCATCGTCACGGAGCTGAAGAACAAGGCGCCGGCCTACGCAGGAATGGCGTCCGGAACGATCGGGCTCAAGCAGGCATTGGGAGAAGGCGCCGCGCCGGCGCCGGTCGCGGACGCCGTCTCGGCTCTTGCCAATCTCGGCTATTCGCGCGACGTCGCGGCGAATGCGGTCGCGGCGGCGTTGAAGGCCGCGGGCGAGGGCGCGGATTCGGCGAAGCTCATCCGGCTCGGCCTGAAGGAACTGGCGCGGTGAAGCGGGCCTTCCTTGCCTTATCCTTACGTTTGTCTACAATGTAAGGAATTTGAGAGTAGGATGATGGGTATCGAAGCGAAGATAACGAGCAAGGGCCAAACGACGATCCCCGCGGAAATACGGGAGCGGCTTGGACTCCACACGGGAGACCGCGTCGCGTTCATCGAGACGCAGGAGGGGTTTCTGATGATACCCCGTAACCGGCCCGCGGAAAGTCTTTTCGGATCATTGGCAGAATATGCCAAGCCCGGCACGACGCTGGAGGACTATAGGCGGGCTGTAGGCGAGGGCATCAGCGACCATCTCGAGAACAAGCGGAACGGTGGAAAGTGATAGGACTGGACACCAACGTCCTGTTGCGGAGCACGTTGGATGACGATCCGGTTCAGTCACCAGCGGCACGACGACTGTTGCAAAGCCTTGATGAGAACCACCGAGGGTTCGTCAACATACCGGTGTTGCTGGAATTTTTCTGGGTCTTGCGGTCGCGCTACAAGCTGCCGCAGGCCCGGCTTGCCGGGGCGTTGCGTGACTTGCTTGAGGTGAAACATTTTGAGTTCGAGGCGTTGGAGACAATTGGAAAAGCGCTGGTGATCTACGAACGGCTCGCAGCCGATTTTTCGGACGCTGTGATTGCGATGCGCAATCGTGAACTGGGCGCGGATCAGACGCTGACTTTTGACAAGGACGCGGCCAACCTCATCCCCTCCATGGAACTGCTCTCATGAGCCTTGCGCCGCGCCTCGTCTCGGCCGACAAGCGCGGCGAGGATACGGAAGCCTCGCTGCGCCCGCAGACGCTCGACGAATTCATCGGGCAAGCCGCGGCGCGCGCCAATCTCAAGGTGTTCGTCGAGGCGGCGAAGGGCAGGGGCGAGGCGCTCGACCATGTGCTCTTCGTCGGGCCGCCCGGTCTCGGCAAGACGACCCTGGCGCAGATCATGGCGCGCGAGATGGGCGTCAATTTCCGCTCCACCTCCGGCCCGGTCATCGCCAAGGCCGGCGACCTTGCGGCGCTCCTCACCAATCTCGAAGAGCGCGACGTGCTTTTCATCGACGAAATCCATCGTCTCAGTCCGGCGGTGGAGGAAATCCTCTACCCGGCGATGGAGGATTACCAGCTCGACCTCATCATCGGCGAAGGACCGGCGGCGCGCTCGGTCAAGATCGACCTGGCACCGTTCACGCTGGTCGCCGCCACCACGCGGGCCGGCCTTGTCACCAATCCGCTGCGCGACCGCTTCGGCATCCCGATAAGGCTGAATTTCTATACGATCGAGGAACTGGACGAGATCGTGCGGCGCGGGGCGCGCATTCTCGGCCTGCCGCTTGCCGACGACGGAGCGCTCGAAATCGCGCGTCGCGCGCGCGGCACGCCGCGCATCGCCGGAAGGCTCCTGCGGCGCGTGCGCGATTTCGCGTCCGTCGCAGGGGCGGATCGCGTCACTCGCTCAATTGCCGACGAGGCTCTGTCGCGGCTCGAGGTCGACGCGCTCGGTCTCGACCAGCTCGACCGCCGTTATCTTTCGATGATCGCGCGCAATTACGGCGGTGGGCCGGTCGGCATCGAGACGATTTCGGCGGGGCTGTCGGAGCCGCGCGACGCCGTCGAGGATATCATCGAGCCCTATCTCATCCAGCAGGGTTTCATTCAGCGCACGCCGCGCGGCCGCGTGCTGACGGCCAATGCATGGCGCCATCTCGGGCTGGAGGCGCCGCGCGACCTGGCGCAGACGCAGTTCGGGCTGTTTCAGGAAGAATGACTTTTCAGATGATTGCGCCCCACCTTGCCCCCTTCTGGCCCGCCGGGCATTTGTCGATGGGCGGCGGTGTCTCGTCCAAGGGCAGGGCAATCCGATATGGAAGTCGGGTAGGATTTGCGCGGTCCTTTACCCCCACCCCTGTCCCCTCCCCACAAGGGGGAAGGAGACGCCGTCCCCGATTTCTCGGCTACAATCGTCGAAGTTTGGCGCCATATGACGCTGGCGCAAAGTTCCCCTCCTCCTTGTGGGGAGGGGTTAGGGGTGGGGGTATTTCCCTACATGATCGCCCTGAGGCCAGAGGGGCGCGCGCAGGGATGGGACGCTCCTGTGTCTGAGTCCGCGAATGTGCTCACCGGCCTCTCCGGCGAATTGACGCCGACAGGCCACCGGCTGCTTGCGCGCGTCTATTTCGCCGACACGGATTTCTCCGGCGTCGTCTATCACGCCCGCTATCTCGAATTCTTCGAGCGCGGGCGCTCCGATTTCCTGCGGCTGATCGGTGTCCACCACACCGAACTTGCCGACGGCAAGCATGGCGAGAAGATGGTCTGGGTCGTGCGGAAGATGGAGCTCGTCTTCCACGCCCCGGCACGGATCGACGACGTTTTGACCATCGACACGAAGACGGTGAATGTCTCCGGCGCGCGCATCTTCATGGAGCAGCGCATCAGGCGCGGCGAAACGGCGCTGGTCGACGCCAGGGTGGAGGCGGCCATCATCGGCGAAAGCGGCCGGCCTCGCCGCTTCCCGAAGGAATGGGTCGATGCCTTTATGCCACAGGGCCCGGCATCCTGAAGTCGCGAATGCGCCTGGGGCGCGGTCCTAACCTATCCTTAACCATAAGCATCCATGAACAGTATGGTTAAAATTCAAAGGAATCGGCTCGCCTTCCTTTGACCAAATTTGCCCCGGAGAAGGCCTTGCTCGGCGCCAACGGGGGAAAGGCGCCCCTATTCTTTCGAGACGCGAACCGTTTCGAGGCGACGCAAGGGAGAAGGTGTCGCCGAACGATCGTTAAGGACGAGTTGGACATGGATACCCTCACGCTTGCCGCGCCTGTATCGGAGGTTTCGGTCTGGGCCCTCTTCTGGCATGCCGGATGGGTGGTCAAGCTGGTGATGATCGGGCTTCTGTGCGCCTCGATCTGGACCTGGGCGATCATCGTCGACAAGCTGATCACCTATACCAGGATGCGCGCCTCGCTGAACCGGTTCGAACAGATATTCTGGTCGGGCCAGTCGCTGGAGGACCTTTACCGGACGCTGTCGGATCGCAAGACGACCGGCATGGGCGCGATCTTCATCGCCGCCATGCGCGAATGGAAGAAGAGCTTCGAGAAAGGCGCCAAATCGCCGCTCGCGCTGCAGACGCGCATCGACAAGGCGATGGATCTGGCGCTGACGCGCGAGATGGAAAACCTCGAGGGCCGGCTCGGCTTTCTCGCCACGGTCGGCTCGTCGGCGCCCTTCATCGGCCTTTTCGGCACGGTGGTCGGCATCATGACCTCCTTCCAGGCGATCGCCGGGTCGAAATCGACCAACCTCGCCGTCGTTGCGCCGGGCATCGCCGAGGCGCTGCTCGCCACCGCGTTCGGCCTGCTTGCCGCCATTCCGGCCGTCATCGCCTACAACAAGCTTTCCTCGGACGCCGCCAAGCTCGGCGTGCGCATGGAAGGCTTCTCCGACGAGTTCTCCGCCATACTCTCGCGGCAAATCGATGAGAAGGTGGCGCACCAGCGTGCCGCCTAGTTCGGCGCTCGGCAAAGGATCGATCGATGGGAATGGCAGTCGGGACCCAGGGACGCGGCGGGCGCGGCCACCGGCGGCGCGGCCGGCACCACGGGCTGATCGCGGAAATCAACGTCACGCCCTTCGTCGACGTGATGCTGGTGCTGCTGATCATCTTCATGGTGGCGGCGCCGCTCTTGACTGTCGGCGTGCCCATCGACCTGCCGGAGACGCAGGCGAAGGCGCTCAACTCCGAGACGCAGCCGATCACCGTCTCCATCAACAACAAGGGCCAGGTCTTCCTGCAGGAGACCGAGATACCCGTCGACGAGATCGTCGCTAAACTGCAGGCGATCTCGAAGACCGGCTATGACGAGCGCATCTATGTGCGCGGCGACAAGGATGCCGACTACGGCACCGTCATGAAGGTGATGGCGCGCATCTCCGCCGCGGGCTACCGCAATCTCGGGCTGGTGACGCTGCAGGAACAGGACAAGTAGCAGTCTGGGGCTATGAAGACCGGATTCACGACATCGGTCATTCTCCACGCGGCGGTGCTGACCTTCGGGCTTTTCACCCTGTCCGCGCCGCGCCCCTATGAGGTCGGCGACGTCGAGGCGCTGCCGGTCGATATCGTGCCGGTGCAGTCGATCACCCAGGTGCAGGAGGGCGACAAGAAGGCCCCGAAGAAGGAGAAATCCGCGCCCAAACCGACCGCCAAGCCCGAAACGGTGAAAGACGCGCAGAAGGTCGGCGACAACCAGATCGACATGAAGGAGCCGCCGACGCCGGAGCCGCGCCCCAAGCCGGTCGCCAGGACGGCCGAGCCGCCGCCCGCGCCGGAGCCGGTCGTGAAGCCCGCAGAGCGGCCGGACCCGCAGCCCTCGAAGCAGGCCGAGGCGAAGCCGCAGCCGGTGCCGGCCACCGAGCAGACGCCGAAGGCGCAGCCGAAGCAGGAAGTGAAGCCCGATCCCGTCGAGCAAACGATCGCGGCGGAGAACCCCGACGCCGAAAGCGTGAAGCTGCCTGATACGGCGCCAATGCCGGACGCGCGGCCGCAGCCGCCGAAGGCGGAGATCGCCAAGGCGCCGGAGCGCAAGGACTCCGAGAAGCCTGCCGTGCGCCAGACCGCGCAGCAGAAATCCGAAGACAAGGATTTCAGCCTCGACAAGGTGGCGGCGCTGCTCAACAAGGAGAAGGCTTCCGGCGGCGGCGCCAAGCGCTCGACCGACGAGGCGGCTCTCGGCGCGGACCACACGACGGGCGGGGAAAAGCTGTCGCAGAGCGAGATGGACGCGCTGCGCAGCCAACTCGCCGGCTGCTGGACCATTCCCTCAGGCGTCGAGAATGCCGACCAGCTCAAGGTCACCGTCGAGTTCAGCCTGTCGCGCGACGGGCATCTCGAAGGCGCCCCGCGGGTCGTCCAGAGCGCCGGCAGCCGGCCTGCCGACGAAAGCGCGCTGAGGGCGGTCAACATCTGCAACCAGCGCGGCTTCAACCTGCCTTCCGACAAGTACCAGGCCTGGGCCAACGTCGTCGTTCACTTCGACCCGAGCGACATGTTCTAGGCCGCAATCGACAACCAACCGTCCTCCCGACTTCGAGATCAAAGAGGCGAATATTCATGAAGCATTTCCTGAAGAGCATCCTGCTGGCCGTAGCGCTTGCCGCCGGCGTCGCCGGAATGGTCCGGCCGGCCTGGGCGCTGGTGGAGATCGACGTCAACAAGGGCAACGTCGCGCCGCTCCCGATCGCGATCACCGACTTCCTTTCGGGCGATGCGATGGGGCCGCAGATTTCGGATATCGTCTCCGCCGACCTGAAGCGCTCGGGGCTCTTCGCGCCGATCGACAAGTCCGCCTTCATCGAGAAGGTGTCCAATCCGGACGCCGCGCCGCGCTTCGACGACTGGAAGGTGATCAACGCGCAGGCGCTGGTCACCGGACGCGTGACGCAGGAAGCCGACGGCAAGCTCAAGGCCGAGTTCCGGCTCTGGGACGTGTTCGCCGGACAGCAGCTCGTCGGCCAGCAATATTTCGCCAACAAGGGCAATTACCGCCGCGTCGCGCACATCATCGCCGACGCGATTTATGAACGGCTGACCGGCGAGAAGGGCTATTTCGATACGCGCATCGTCTATATCGACGAGTCCGGGCCGAAGGACAATCGCGTCAAGCGGCTGGCCATCATGGACCAGGACGGCGCCAACCAGCGCTACCTCTCCAGCGGCAAGGCGCTCGCCATCACCCCGCGCTTTTCGCCCAACCGCCAGGAAATCACCTACATGTCCTACGAGAGCGGACAGCCGAGGGTCTATCTCCTGCAGATCGAGACCGGCCAGCGCGAACTCGTCGGCAATTTTCCCGGCATGACGTTTGCCCCGCGCTTCTCGCCCGACGGGCAGAAGGTCATCATGAGCCTGCTCAGGGATGACGGCAATTCCAACATCTTCACCATGGATCTGAGGAGCCGCAACACGACACGGCTGACCACGTCGGACTCGATCGACACCTCGCCGTCCTATTCGCCGGACGGCAGCCAGATCACCTTCACCTCCGACCGCGGCGGGCGCGCGCAGATCTACGTCATGGGCGCGGACGGGTCGAACCAGCACCGCATCTCCTTCGGCGACGGCACCTATTCCACGCCGGTGTGGTCGCCGCGCGGCGGCCAAATAGCCGACACCAAGCCGACCCGCAGCCAAATACAGATCTGCGTGATGCGCACGGACGGCTCGGGCGAGCGCATCCTGTCCTCCGGCTTCCAGGAGGAGGGGCCGACCTGGGCGCCGAACGGCCGCGTGCTCATGTATTTCAGCCAGCCGGCGGGCTCGGGCGGGCCGAAGCTGCACACGATCGACCTGACCGGACGCAACGAGCAGGAGATCCCGACGCCGAACTTCGCGTCGGACCCGGCCTGGTCGCCGCTGCTCGAATAGCCACCGGAGATTTGCACTGCGTGCCGGATGGTCGCGTTTCCGCCGCATTTCCGCATAGGTTGCGCGCCAGATCGGCAGCGGGATGGTTCCGGGGATAGCGGAAACGAAAAATTAACCCTGTTTCTTGAACGCCGGTTAACCCCGATTTGGTTACTGATTGCTCAAAGAAACACCGCAAATGCGAAGGAGTGGCGGTCATGCGCCGTATCGCAACCCAAATTCTCAACCCGATCGCGGTAGCCCTCGTCGCCACGCTGATGGTGGCAGGCTGCGCGTCCAAGAAGGTGCCGAACAGCGCCGCCGATCTCGGCCTTGCCGGCAGCGCGACGCCGGGTTCGACCCAGGACTTCACCGTCAATGTCGGCGACCGCATCTTCTTCGACACCGATTCCTCGTCCATACGGCCGGACGCGCAGGCGACGCTGACCAAGCAGGCGCAATGGCTGAACCGCTACAACAGGTATGCCATCACGGTGGAAGGCCATGCCGACGAGCGCGGCACGCGCGAGTACAACCTCGCGCTCGGCGCCCGCCGCGCCGCGGCTACCCGTGATTTCCTCGTCGCCCGCGGCGTCCCTGCGAACCGCATCAAGACGATCTCCTATGGCAAGGAACGGCCGGTCGCGACCTGCGACGACCCGTCCTGCTGGTCGCAGAACCGTCGTGCGGTCACGGTGCTGAACGGGGCGGGAAGCTAGTCCGGCCCGCATCCGCGGCAAAAAAGCCACACTGCGCGAGGGAAAAAGCGGCCGACGGCCGCTTTTTTCCGTTTGCGCGGGACTCAACAAATTTCGGCCGAACTAAAAGGCTTCATGAGCAGCAATGGCGGGCGGGGGTAACGTCCGCGCATAGACACAGCGCAATGAGAGAAAGATGAACCTCAAGACTCTAATCGGCTGCGCGGTATTGACGCCGATCCTGTTCGCCGATCCGCTTCTGGGCCAGGAAGCGACAGCCAAGACCATCGCCCACAATTCCGCGGAAGTTCTGGCCTTCAACCTTCCCGGCGTCGAGATCGGCAGGCCGGACAGCGCGAACGCGCCGGTCGTGGTCGCCCAGGCGGCCGATCCGCAGATCAACGACCTGCTGGAGCAGATCAGGAAGCTCAACGGCAAGGTCGAGGAGCTGAATTTCCAGCTCATCCAGATGCAGGACCAGATGCGCAAGCAGCAGCAGGACAACGAGTACCGCTTCGAGCAGCTGGAGAAGAAACGCACGGATGCCGGCGCGGATTCCGGCGTCAACGTCGCGCGGGCGACGCCTCAAAACAGTTCCGCCGGAACGGACGTCAAGAGCATCATCAACGCGCCGGCCAATGCGCCCGTCAGCGACGCGCGCGACAGCGTGTCCGGTCCGGTCGCCGACAGCGACCAGGATGGCGAGACGCTCGGCGCGCCTCCGAAGACTTTCGGCACGATCAAGTTCGACGCCAAGGGCAATCCGATCGGCGGAACGGTTGCGCCCGATGCGGCGTCGCCCGGCGCGGCGGCCGGATCCGCGGCCGGCGGCGCGAAGGACGGCACGGTCGTGGCGTCGCTTCCGGCCACGGACGATCCGGAAGAACTCTACCGCAACTCCTATCAGCTGATCCTTTCGGGCGACTACCGAGCCGCGGAAGCCGGCTTCAGGGAGCACATCAAGCGTTTCCCCCGCGATCCGCGCGCCGCCGACGCGCATTTCTGGCTGGGCGAGGCGCTGCTTGGACAGGACCGCTATCGCGACGCCGCGCAGGTCTTCCTCGATGCCAACAAGGCCTATCCGAAATCCAAGAAAGCGCCGGACATGCTGCTCAAGCTCGGCATTTCGCTTTCGGCCATGAACCAGCGCGAGATCGCCTGCGGCACCTATCACTCGATCGGGGAGCGCTATCCCCATGCTTCGGACGCTCTCAAGGATCGGGTCAAGCAGGAAGAGGCGCTCGCCGGGTGCTAGCGGGCGGATGCTCGATGAGGGGTGCAGCGAGCGCCATGTGGATTTCGGGCGGCGCTTCCCAAGCCGTACTCCTCGGCGCTTTCGATGCGATCGACTTTTCCGATTGCAGGACCGTCGTCGCGGCGGTGTCCGGGGGCGGCGACTCGCTGGCGCTCATGTTTCTGCTTAGGGAGCATCTCGCTCGACATGAGCCGGACGTCGGGCTCGTGGCGGTCACGATCGACCACGGAATCCGCGCTGAAGCAGCGGCCGAGGCGCGCGCGGTCAAGGCGCTCTGCGAGCGCTTCGGCATCCGCCACCGCACCATGCGATGGACCGCTCCCAAGCCGGCGACGGGGCTGCAGGAGGCGGCGCGCGAGGCGCGCTATGCCCTTCTCGCCGAGGCGGCGGCGGAGGCAGGCGCCGGCATCGTCCTGACCGGCCACACGCTCGACGACCAGCTCGAGACGGTGGCGATGCGCAGGAGGCGCGGCGAAGGACGCGGCCTGGCGGGCATCGCGCCGGCGACGCTCTATGACGGGCGCTTGTGGATCGTCCGGCCCTTGCTCGGGACGCGCCGGGAGGATTTGCGCCTCTATCTCACCGGCAGCGGCATCCAATGGCATGAGGACCCCTCCAACGAGGATCCGAAATACGAAAGAGTGCGCATGCGGATCGCGCTCCGCGGGGCGTCGGCGCGCACGATGGTCGAACCGCACGCAAATTTGATCGCCGAGATGCGACGGGGCGGGGCGGAGCGCATCGGACACGGGGAGGCCGCCGCGGCGCTGATCCGGCGGCATGCCCGCAAGATTTCTCCCGGCCTCGTTCGGCTCGACCGCGCTTTCGCCGCGCTCCCGCACGAGCGGCATGCCGCCGTCTATGCGTTGCGCATCCTGCTCGCGGTCGCCGGCGGCCGTCCGCAATTGCCGGACGCCTCGCGCAGCGCGGCGCTTCTCGACTTTCTGGGGCAAGCGGATGCGCGCGCCACATTGTCGCGGAGCGTGGTCGAGGCGCGGCCGGAAGGGATCTATCTCTACCGGGAATCGCGCGGCCTGCCGCATTCCGCCGCCGTTCAGCCCGGCCGGATCTGGGATGGCCGCCACCGGCTCGCGGAGGCGGGCGCGGAGGATGTGCAGATCGCGCCCTTCGGCCGCGAGGCCGCCGGCGCCGAAGCCGCGTCGACGGGCCTCGCGCCCGCTTCCCTCGTCCGCGCCGCGCTCGCCGCCGAACCGGCGCTCTGGCGCGGCGGGGAATGCCTTGGCCGTGCGCCTACCGTTCGGCTTGCCGCGCCATGGGCCAGCTTTCTGCCGTCCTTCGACCTGGCGCCGGCCGAGGCGGCGACGGAACTGGTCGAAGGAAGGCCGTTTCCGCGCCTTCCCCTCGTCCAATGAGAGGCGCGCCGACCCTTAACGGGAACGAAGGGATGTGCTTGGCATTGTGTTGCCGTGTCCCTATGTTAGGGGCACACTCTGCAAGGACGGGTGCTTCCTCCCAAGACACCCACGGGACTCGAGATGAATCCGAATTATCGTAACCTGGCGCTCTGGGCGATCATCGCCGTGCTCCTGATCGCGCTTTTCAACCTTTTCCAGACGCCGCAGCAGCGCGGCGCCTCGAACCAGGTTGCCTATTCGGACTTCCTGCACGACGTGTCCGGCGGACGCGTCAAGTCGGTCACCATCGCCGGCCAGCGCATCAGCGGCACCTATGCCGACAACAGCCAGACCTTCCAGACCTACGCGCCTCCGGGCGACTCGCAGCTCGTGCAGAAGCTGGAGGACAAGGGCGTCACCATCCATGCGCGCCCTGAATCGGACGGCTCGTCCTCGATCTTCTCCATCCTTCTGTCCTGGCTGCCGATGATCCTGATCCTCGGCGTGTGGATATTCTTCATGCGCCAGATGCAGTCGGGCTCCGGTCGCGCCATGGGCTTCGGCAAGTCCAAGGCCAAGCTCCTGACCGAGGCGCATGGCCGCATCACCTTCCAGGATGTCGCCGGCGTCGACGAGGCCAAGGAAGACCTCGAGGAGATCGTCGAGTTCCTGCGCGACCCGCAGAAGTTCCAGCGGCTTGGCGGCAAGATCCCGCGCGGTGTGCTGCTCGTCGGCCCTCCCGGCACCGGCAAGACGCTTCTGGCGCGCTCCGTGGCGGGCGAGGCGAACGTGCCCTTCTTCACCATCTCGGGCTCGGATTTCGTCGAGATGTTCGTCGGCGTCGGCGCAAGCCGCGTGCGCGACATGTTCGACCAGGCCAAGAAGAACGCGCCCTGCATCATCTTCATCGACGAGATCGACGCGGTCGGCCGGCATCGCGGCGCCGGCCTCGGCGGCGGCAATGACGAGCGCGAGCAGACGCTGAACCAGCTGCTCGTCGAAATGGACGGCTTCGAGGCGAACGAGGGCATCATCCTGATCGCCGCGACCAACCGGCCCGACGTGCTCGACCCG
>JBQCFH010000251.1:0-5273 GCA_051959385.1 Rhizobiaceae bacterium
TCCTGAGACTTCACGCCCTGGCCGCTGAGCATGCCTTCGGCGGCAAGGCCCCGGCGCAACAGCTCCCGGATCGCCGCGGCGCGACTGGGCATGCGCTGCTCGAACCGCCAGTTCTCCAGCGCGGTAAGCTCTTCTTCGCTAAGCATTATTTGCAACCGTTCAGGCCGTTCCAGCGGAGCCATCGTTGCCTCCTGTCAACGGAATGCAGAACTTACATCAAGTGAGTAATTAACGCTTTCTACGTCAAATAGGTTTCCCGCCCAGGATTACAATGGCGCCCAAGCCGCTCATTCTCATCCAACACAGTAGGAGGAGCGACTCAATAATCCAGCTAACTCTTTGTATTCAATAATGTTTTTTGAGGAATTCGGTTGCGTTCGGCGGCGCTTTGGCGCACCATGCGAGGATAGCTGACCGACACATGGAGGGCAGCAATGATGATCCACTCCATCTCGCTGAAGCTTCGCAGGGATGCGGTTGAAGGCGTCAATTCCGCGATGGCGAAGCATGGGATCGTGAACATCACGACACTGGTCGACCGCATCGCCAAGCGGAACGGCAGCCAGGGAGCCGAGCTCGACCGGCTCGAGGAAATGATCCTGAACCTGGCGGTCCAGGCCGGGTGCCCGGTGGAGTTCGGCCGGGCCTCGGGTATCGATCTGATCCCGGAAGACTACACGGTGATCGAGCTCGAAATCGTGCCGGAGCAGCCGGCCGGCATGTGACGCCTGCTCCCGCTGCTTCCGAAGCGCGGACCCGAACGGCGGCTTCGCGCTCGGCCCCGGCGCGTTGCTCTTTACGCCGCCCGCGTCGCCTGCCGACGGAAATTGCCGCGCCTTTTGCGGCTGCGGAACGGCTTGCCCGCCACCGGCTTCTCCATCGAGCTGCCGCGGCAAGGCGTGCCGGTTCTCGCCGGCTTCGCCGTGCGGCTGACCCATGCGAAAACGTCGCCCTTCAGGGCGGCGTATTGTATCCGGGTGCGTCCTTCGAAGCTCCGCTTCGCGGAGCGCCTCAGGATGAGACCACGGACGCCAGCTTCCCTTATGGAGAGGTGTGCGCGAAGGGGGAGCCTAACTGCGCGCTTCACCTCTCCTCATGCCAAGGATTCCAAGCTTTGACCGTCAGCGCCGCCCCTCATCTGCCTGCCGGCATCTTCTCCCCGCAAGCGGGGAGAAGAACGCCTTCATCGGCCGCTTTCGCCAATCGGCAACGTCGCCGGATATCGCCGTCATTGCGGCCATCGGTCTTCTCCCCGTTTACGGGTAGAAGTGCCCGGCAGGGCGATGAGGGGCGACGCCGGACGGTCAATCATATATCGGTTTGTATTACGCGGCGTTGGTCGCCGGCCGGCGGAAATTGCCGCGCCTTTTACGGCTGCGGAACGGCTTGCCCGCCACCGGCTTCTCCATGAGCTGCCGCGGCAAGGCGTGCCGGTTCTCGCCGGCTTCGCCGTGCGGCTGACCGGCGGGCTTGCCGTGCGGCCCCTTGCGGCCCGCTGTGTGGGCGCCGTTGGGGGCAGCGCGCGGGTTCTTCGGGCGGTGATGCTGCCGCTCCCCGGCCTTTGCGGGCTGCGCGGGCCGTTCCCGCGGCTCGCGCGCCGGGTCGGGCTGGTCGAGATGCGACGCCGCCACGGGCAGGCGCATGCGGATGATCTTCTCCACCTGCCGGAGCTTGGAGACTTCCGCCGGATCGCAGAGCGTCACCGCGATACCGTCGGCGCCGTTGCGCCCGGTGCGGCCGATGCGGTGGACATAGCTCTCCGCCTCGTCCGGCAGGTCGTAGTTGATGACATGGCTGATGCCCGGCACGTCGATGCCGCGCGCGGCGATGTCGGTCGCCACAAGGATGCGCACCGAGCCGTCGCGGAAGCCGCCGAGCGCGCGCTGGCGGGCGTTCTGCGACTTGTTGCCGTGGATGACGGCAGCGGCGAAGCCGTCGCGCTCGAGGTTGCGGGTGACGATGTCGGCGCCGCGCTTGGTGCGGGCGAACACCATCACCGGGCCGCTCGCCTCGCCGGAAAGCAGGCCGGCGAGGACGCCGCGCTTCTGCCGCGTGCGCGCCATGACGACGCTCTGCCTGATCTCGCTCGCGGTGGTCCCCTGTGGGGCCGCCTCGACGCGGACCGGATCCTTCAGGAGCGTATCGGCAAGGGCTGCGATCTCGGCCGGCATGGTGGCGGAGAAGAGCGAGGTCTGGCGGTCGCGATGCGTCGCCTTCACCAGCCGCTTCACGTCGGGCAGGAAGCCCATGTCGAGCATCCGGTCGGCTTCGTCGAGCACCAGGAAGCGCGTCTCGGCCAGGCTGACGTCGCCCTCGCGCACGAGGTCGACCAGCCGGCCGGGCGTCGCCACCAGCACGTCCACGCCGGCATGCAGGCGCTTCACCTGGCTGCCGCGCGAGACGCCGCCGAGCACCAGCGCGGTCGACAGATGCAGGCCTTTCGCCAGATCGCGGAAGACCTCCTCGATCTGCACGGCGAGCTCGCGCGTCGGCGCGAGGATCAGCGCGCGGGCCGTGCGCGGCAGCCGCTTGGGTCCGAGGGCGGCGATCCTGGACAGGATCGGCAGCGCGAAGGCCGCCGTCTTGCCGGAGCCGGTCTGGGCCAGCCCAAGAACGTCGCGGCCCGCGAGATAGGGCGGGATGGCGAGCTTCTGGATCGGCTTCGGCTCTTCGAAGCCGACACGGCCGGCGGCGGCGAGCAGCGGGCCACTGATGCCGAGCCCGGCGAAGCCGTTGGGGGTGAAACCGGAATTCGTGTTCTCGTTCAAAATGTTCTTCTTTCGGCGGCGTTTTCGCCGCGTGCATTGAGCGCTGCGGGGCGCAACCCGCGCGCAAACCGTATGGATGAAACGACAAGGCGGCGGGCGCTCTCGCCCGCGCGGCTGCGCTGTCGTGCCCGCAGGCCTCATGCCAGCGGGGCTCTTTCGCCTCTTGCCGTCAGTCGGAAAGGGAGAAAACAGACGCAACCACGTCCCGTGGAGGGAAAGCCGGAAGACGGCCCAAGCGCCTATGCCAGCGCATATGGGCCTATTCGGGCGAAAGTGCAACCGGAATTATTGTGCGGTGCGAAAACATTTGATGGCGCGGAGGCAATTGGCAGTGCGTCCTTCGAGGCTCCCCTTCGACCCTCGCAAGCTCGGGGTTCAGGGTCGCACCTCAGGATGAGGGAGGGCGGTGCCAGCTTATTTGGCGTCACGCCCTGGTACTTTGATTTGTTTCAGCACCCGCGCACAAGCGTCTCAAAACTCGAGGCGGCGAGGGCCCCTGCCTCCCTCATCCTGAGGTGCGAGCCCGGAGGGCGAGCCTCGAAGGACGCACCATCAGTTCCTTGCAGCCGCCTCGGCCAGTTCCTGCAGCATCAGCACCGTGTTCCAGTTGCGCGCGGTGGCCGTGACGCCGATCACCTTGTCGGCGCGCGTGGCGAGCTTCGACGTGCCGAAGCCGTCCGGCAGATGCAGGTAGAGCACCTTGCCGACCACCTTCAGCCGCTCGCGGCCGGCCGCCAGCTCCCGCAACTTTGCGACGTTCTCCGCGCCCGGCGCTTTTTCCAGCGCAAAGGCATGCAGCGTCTTGCCGTCCTTCTCGCCTTCCGGGAACGGGTTATCGCGGATCAGCTTCCGCCATTCGGCGAGCGACAGCGCCAGGATTGCCTTGTCGAAGGCGAATTCCCGCTTGCAGATGTCGGCGACCTTCCTGACCATCTCACCGCGCGGCATCGCCGTCTTCAGATAGGCGTTGCCACTGTTGATGTAGGTGCCGACATTCTCGAAGCCCGCCTCCGCGAGCTTCTCGCGCAGTTTGGCGACGGGCAATTGCGTCGCGCCGCCGACGCCGCGAAACAGGATGATGTAGACGGTGCCGCCGCTCATATCACCAGCCCGGCGATTGTCTCGTTGTCGGTGATGTCCTGATAGGCCCAGCCGGCCTCCTCGAACCGGCGGGCAAGGATATCGAAATTCCTGCGGTCCTTCGTCTCGATGCCGATCAGCACCGAGCCGAAATTGCGCGCCGATTTCTTCAGGTACTCGAACCGGGCAATGTCGTCGTCGGGCCCGAGAAGCTGGAGGAAATCGCGCAGCGCGCCCGGCCGCTGCGGAAAGCGGAAGACGAAATACTTCTTCAGTCCCTCGAAGCGCAGCGCCCGCTCCTTCACGTCCGGCAGGCGCTCGAAGTCGAAATTGCCGCCGGAGACGACCAGCACGATGCGCTTTCCCCGGATATCCTTCCTCGGCAAATCCTTGAGGGCGTCGATCGCCAGCGCGCCGGCCGGCTCCAGCACGACGCCTTCGATGTTCAGCATCTCGATCATGGTAGCGCAGAGCCGGTTTTCCGGGATCAGCTTCACGGCATCCGCCGGGAAGTGCTTCAGGGCGCGGAAATTCTCGCGGCCGATCTCGCCCACAGCCGCGCCGTCGACGAAATTGTCGACGCTTTCGAGGCGCACGCGCTTCTCCGCCGCGAGGCTTTCGCGAAGGCTTGGCGCACCGGCCGGCTCGGCGAAGAGAAAGCGCGGCGTCCAGCCGATCTCGGCAAGATAGCCCGTGACGCCCGCCGCCAGTCCGCCGCCGCCGACCGGCAGCACCACCATGTCCGGTGCGGCGTCCATCTGCCGGCCGATCTCATGCGCGACCGTCGCCTGTCCCTCGATGATGTCGCGGTGGTCGAAGGGCGGCACCATCAGCCCGCCCTTTTCGGCCGCGAAGCCGCGCGCCGCCGCATAGCAATCGTCGAAGAAATCGCCGGTCAGCCGGATCTCGACCCATTCGCCGCCGAACATCCTCGTCTTCTCGATCTTCTGCTGCGGCGTCGTCACCGGCATGAAGACGACGCCCTTCCGGCCGAAATGCCGGCAGACGAAGGCGAAACCCTGCGCATGATTGCCCGCCGAGGCGCAGACGAAGGTCCCGGCCCCCTCGCCCGACGCGATCGCCTTGCGGAAGAAATTGAAGGCGCCGCGGATCTTGTAGGAACGGACCGGCGACAGGTCCTCGCGCTTCAGGAAGACGTGCGCGCCGGTCTTGCGCGAGAGATAGGCGCTTTCCTGCAGCGGCGTCTCCGGAAAGAGCGCCCGCATGGCCTCGGCCGCCTGTTCGACGCGGTGGCGAAATGCGGTCATGCGTGCCCTTTCGCTGCCGGCTTCGCCACCGCATGTGAAATTCGATCCCCCTCTCCGCCTCGCTTCGCTCGGCACCTCTCCCCCGGTCGGCGGGGGAGAGGATACGCCGGCCGCAACGCTTGGCCCCTATCCTCTCCCCTCACGAAGTGGGGGAGAG
>JBQCFH010000252.1:0-43274 GCA_051959385.1 Rhizobiaceae bacterium
GGGCGGCGGCGCCTGGGGAACGGCGCTGTCGCTCGCCATGCTTCGCGCCGGCAACGAGCCGTCTCTGTGGGCGCGCGATCCGCATATCGTGGAAACCGTCAACCGCCTGCACGAGAACCCGCGCTACCTGCCGGGCGTCCGGCTCGACGACGGGCTGACGGTCACGACCGATCTCGCCGCGGCGCTGGCCGGCGCCGAATGCGTGCTTCTGGTGACGCCGGCGCAGATGCTGCGATCCGTTTGCGCACAGGCGGCGCCTCACATTCCCGCCGGCGCCCCGTTGGTCATATGCGCCAAGGGCATCGAAGCGACGACCGGAAAGCTGCTTTCCGAGATCGTAAGCGAAATCGCGCCCTCGAACCCGGTGGCCGCGCTTTCCGGCCCGAGCTTCGCCGCCGACGTATCGCGCGGACTGCCGACGGCGGTCACGGTCGCCGCCCGCGACGAGGCGCTTGCCGCGCGCCTGGCCGCCCTTCTCTCTGCGCCGCATCTGCGCTGCTATTCGAGCGCAGACCTCACCGGAGTCGAGATCGGCGGCGCGCTGAAGAATGTAATGGCGATAGCGGCCGGCGCGGCCTCGGGCGCGGAGCTCGGCGCCAGCGCGCAAGCCGCATTGGTGACGCGCGGCTTTGTCGAGCTGCGCCGCATCGGCGCCGCCTTCGGCGCCCGGCCGGAGACGCTGATGGGACTTTCCGGCCTCGGCGACCTGATCCTTTCCTGCGGCTCTGCGCGCTCGCGGAATTTCGCCTACGGCCTTGCGCTCGGACGCGGCGATAGCGTCGAGGGCCTGCCGCTTGCCGAGGGCGTCGCCACCGCCGGCATCGCGGCCGAGCTGGCAGGCGAGCGCAGCATCGACGCTCCGATCGTCGATGCCGTCGCCGCGATCCTCGCCGGGCGCATCACCGTTCCAGAGGCCGTCTCGGCTCTGCTTTCCCGCCCGCTGAAGAGCGAAGACGCTTGACGCGCCACGCCGCGGCGGTTCAATCCCACCCGACAGGAGTTGCCAATGCTTTTCGCCCTGATCTGCACCGATAAGCCGGATCGTCTTTCCGTCCGCACGGCAACCCGCCCCGACCATCTCGCCTTTCTGAACGACCTCAATCGGCGTGGCGCGCTGAAATTCGCGGGGCCGTTCGTCGATGCCGAAGGCAAGCCCAACGGCACGCTGGCGATGATCGAGGCGGACGACCGCAAGGCCGCCGAGGCCATCGCCGCGTCCGATCCCTATGCCAAGGCCGGACTGTTCGAAAAGGTCGAGATCAGGCCGTGGAACTGGGTGGTCAACAATCCGGCCGCCGGCTGAGCAGGGGACATGTCGATGCAATACTGGCTCTTCAAATCCGAACCCGATTCCTGGTCCTGGGAGAAGCAGAAGGCCAGGGGGAAGGCCGGCCAGCAGTGGGACGGCGTGCGCAACTATCAGGCGCGCAACAACATGCGCGCCATGCAGGTCGGGGATCTCGGCTTCTTATACCATTCCAACCAGGGGCTTGAGGTCGTCGGCATCGTCGAAGTGTGCGCGCTGGCGCACCACGATACGACGACCGATGACGAGCGCTGGGAATGCGTCGATATCCGCGCCGTCAAGGATATGCCGAAGCCGGTCGGCCTGGACGCCATCAAGGCGAATCCGAAGCTCGCCGACATGGTGCTGGTCAACAATTCCCGCCTTTCCGTGCAGCCCGTCTCGGCGGCCGAGTGGAAGGAAGTCTGCCGCATGGGCGGGCTCGACCCGGCGCCGTAACGAAATTGCGGCTCACGCCTGAAAGCGCCGAAGCCTTCATCCGCGCCAACACGACGCTTTCCGCTCCGCCGCACGTGCCGGAGATCCGCCTGCATCTCGCCGACGAGGCGCACGATCTCTGGAAGAAAACCGAGGAGGAGCTTGCCGAAATCGGCTTGCCGCCGCCCTTCTGGGCGTTTGCGTGGGCGGGCGGACAGGGATTGGCGAGACATATCCTCGACCGTCCAGCGCTCATGAAAGGCAAACGCGTGCTCGATTTCGCCACCGGCTCGGGACTGGTTGCGATCGCCGCCCGTATGGCGGGCGCCGGCAAGGTGATTGCCGCCGACATCGACCCGTTCAGCCGCGCCGCCTCGGCGCTGAACGCCGCGGCGAACGCTGTCGAATTCGCCTTCACCGGAGAGGATCTCATCGCCACCGACGCCGGCTGGGACATGGTCCTTGCTGGCGACGTCTTCTATGACCGCGAACTCGCCGGCCGGCTGACGCCATGGTTCGCCGCGTTGCGCAGGCGCGGCGCGGAAGTGCTGGTCGGCGATCC
This sequence comes from Rhizobiaceae bacterium, assembly GCA_051959385.1. Lineage (GTDB taxonomy): Bacteria > Pseudomonadota > Alphaproteobacteria > Rhizobiales > Rhizobiaceae > Mesorhizobium_L. The sequence continues at coordinate 2,286 of JBQCFH010000252.1, forward strand.
CGGCCGCTCCTATCTGCCCAGGGGCCGGCTCGAGGCGCTTGCCGTCTATCAGGTGCCGGTCAGCCGCGCGCTCGAGGATGCGGAGGTCAAGAAGACGACGGTGTGGCGCTTCCTCTGAGGATGGTTGCATTCGTCGGCCGCGCGGCGCGGCGGGGCCTCCCCTGCATCGGCCTCAGGCAATGACGCGGATGACGGTCCGGCGCGACAGATGAGGCAGCAGGCGCAGCATCACCCGGCGCTCGACGGCGATGCAGCCTTCGGTCGGCCGCAACCCCGGCCGCGCCAGATGCAGGAAGATGGCGCTGCCGCCGTTGCGGCGCCGCGGCCGGATATTCCAATCGAGGACGAGGCAGAAATCGTAGAGCCGGTCGCCGCGCAGCATCTTCTCGTGGCTCGCGCGGAAAGGCAGCCGCACCGGCCGGTTGTAGCTGGCGTCGGCAGGCGCGTCGCACCAGCCCAGATCGGCGCGGATTAGGACGAGGCGAAGGCCGGACCGCCGCGACGGATGCCCCTCGCGCCGCAGAAAGCCCGAAAGGAGCCTGAGCCGGCCGAGCGGGGTCGCGCCGTCGCCCTCGCGCTTGAAGGCCGAGATTCCGGCCCTTCCGAGCGCGCACCGGAAGACGGTCCCGTCGACGTTCAGCAGACCGTGCGAGCGGTTCCCCGGCCTTCTCCGGACATTGATATTTCCGATCGGCATCCCAAATCCTTTGCAGGTCGGTTCTCACTTTTCGATGAAGCCATGGGCAGAGGACTACAAAACCCTGTGAACCGCTTTCCGGCCATTTTTCTTGCACATAGACGGTTCTCCTCGCAGAACCTATTCTCGCATGAGAAATCACGGATTGGCCCATGACATCGCGCACCATCCTTATCGTCGACGATGATGAAGACTTGCGCTCGACCCTCGTTGAGCAATTGTCGCTCTACGAAGAATTCGAGATTCTGCAGGAAGGAACCGCCACGAAGGGCATCCAGTCGGTGCGCAACGGCATGATCGATCTCCTGATCATGGATGTCGGATTGCCGGACATGGACGGAAGGGAGGCGGTCAAGCTCCTGCGCAAGAACGGCTTCAAGGCGCCGATCATCATGCTGACCGGCCAGGATACGGATTCGGATACCATCCTGGGCCTCGAGGCCGGCGCCAACGACTACGTCACCAAGCCGTTCCGCTTCGCCGTGCTCCTTGCCCGCATCCGCGCCCAGCTGCGCCAGCACGAGCAGAGCGAGGACGCCACCTTCACCGTCGGGCCCTATACCTTCAAGCCAAGCCAGAAGCTGCTCGTCGACCAGCGCGGCAGCAAGTTGCGGCTGACGGAGAAGGAAGCCGCGATCATCAAATATCTCTACCGGGCCGGCCAGAAGGTCGTCACCCGCGATGTGCTGCTCGAGGAGGTCTGGGGCTACAATTCCGGCGTCACCACCCACACGCTCGAAACCCATGTCTACCGGCTGCGCCAGAAGATCGAACGCGATCCTTCCAATGCCGAAATACTTGTGACAGAAAGCGGCGGATACAAGCTCGTTCCCTAGCGGTCGTCCACGAGCTGAGCGGGGGGATGCAAGGGGACAAACTTGGCGCTGGATGACGACATCCGCCTGATTTCCGGTGTGCCGCTTTTCGCAAGCTTCACGCCCGACCAGCTTCGACTGCTCGCTTTCGGCGCCGAAAACATGCGGCTTGCCCCTGGACAGCTTCTCTACGAGGCCGGCGCCCGCGCCGATGGCGCTTTCGTTGTCGCGGAGGGATCAATCGGCCTCTTTCGCGAGGACGCCGATGGCGAGCGCGTCCTGCTTGCCACGATCGGCCGCGGCGCCATGCTCGGCGAGCTGGCGCTGATCGCCGACGCGGTGCGCCCGACGGGGGCCGTCGCTCTCGAGGAGACGGACCTCGTGAGGCTGAGCCGCAAGCTTTTCCATCGCATCCTGCAGGAATATCCGGAGCTGGCCGCGGCGTTGCGCGACCATATCGCCGGAAATCTCGCCGCCATGGTGGAAGAGATCGATGCGCTGGGGCCGCGATTTTCCGAGTGAAGCGGCATCTCCGCGTTCGCCCGGCACGCACCAGGACAGCCGTGGAACCCCGCCATTAAGGTTAGTTAAACATTAAGGCTTGTCGTCCACATTGCCCCGAAACGGACTTATTCCGGGGGCGTGTCCGGTGGCATCTGAGGACGGGAAACAACCAAGGCGCAGAGGTATTGGGGAAACAGCTTCGGAGGCCGGGGGCGATTCGCCGCTTGGCCCGCCGCGCGTCCTTGCGCGCTCCGCCGGAACGGCCGGGGAGGACATCGATCTTCGCCGGCTCCTCGAAGTCAGCGCCGACTGGATATGGCGGACCGACGCCACCCACACCTTCATCTATATTTCCGACGGTATCGAAGCAGCGACGGGGATGCAGCCGAAGAAGGCGCTTGGCCGGACCTGGTTCGATTTTCTGCCCATGGCCGCGCGCCTGAAGAAGGAATACCAGGCGCATCTCGATGACTTGCGGGCGCAGCGCCCTTTTCGCGAGTTCGTCTACGAGGTGGCGAACGCTCCCGCCCATTGCCGCTGGCTGTCGGTGTCGGGCTATCCGGTATTCGATGAACGCGGCGCCTTTGCCGGCTACGAGGGCACGGGCAGGAATGTCACCAACCTGTTCGCCACGCAGGACACGCTGGACGATATGCGCGGCCAGCTCAAGCAGTCGCAGGACCTCCTCGCCGCCGTCTTCGAATCGCTCGACGCCGGCATCGTCGTCTACGACGAGGAAGACCGCCTGCTGCTGTCGAACGCCCGCATGGCCGAACTCTACCCTCATATCGGCAAGGTCGCCCAACCGGGCATGGCGCTTCGCGACCTGCTCGCGAGCGCCTACGATTCCGGCCAGTTCGTTGACGCTCCGGGCGCCGAGAATGCGGCCCGCATGGCGGACCGCTCGCGCTGGCTGAAAGAGCGTCTCAAGGAATATTGGGAGCCGTACAGCGAGCGCGAGCAGAAGCTCGACGACGGCAGATGGGTGCAGCTGCGCAACCGGCGCCTCGACAACGGGATGTTCATCGGTCTCAGGACCGACATCACCGGCATCAAGGAGCGCGAGGAAGCGCTCGCCAATGCGCTCGACAAGGCCAGGCACACCGAGGTGCTGCGCGCGGCTCTCGACATCATGGAAGACGGGTTTGCGCTTTACGATGCCGACGACCGGCTGGTGCTCTTCAATCCCGCCTACATAAAGATGCATGTCGGGATGGAGGAGCACATTCGTCCCGGTATGACCTTCGAGGCGGTGCTGCGCACGGCCATCGAGAAGGGGATGGTGGACATCGGAACGGCCGATGCCGAGGAATACGTCGCCACCGCGATGAAACGGCGCAAGGAAGGCCCGAGCGCCGAGATGATGCTGCATTTCTCCGACGGGCGATGGGTCATGCGCCGCGAGGTGCGGACGCCGGATGGCGGCATCATGGGCATCCGCACCGACGTCACCGAGATGAAGAAGCGCGAGGAGGCGCTGGCCGAGGCGAGCCGCCAGGCCGAGGAGCTGCTGTTCGACCTGACCCGGACGATCGAGGCGATGAACATGGGCGTCGTCGTCGTCGACGCCGACATGCGCGCCGAGATCGTCAACCCCGCCTTTTACGATCAGTGGAAGATCGACCGGGCGAAGGCCGGCGTCGGCACCCATTTCCGCGATCTCATCGACTACAACCGCCATACCGGCATCTATGATGTTCCCGATGCCCAGTGGGAGGCGTATTGCGCCACGCGCATTGCGGAAATCCGCGCCGGCGAGGTCGCGCCGCGCGAATTCAAGCGGGCCGACGGCCATACGCTCATCTATTCCGTCACCGCGCTCTCGGGCGGCAAGCGGCTCGTCTCCTATTTCGACATCACCGAGATGAAGCAGCGCGAGGCTGCCCTGGCGGAGGCACTCGAAAAGGCCAAGCTCGCCGAAGCGGTCATCGACAGCGTCCCCAATCCGATCTTCGTCAAGGACCGGAACCTCGAATTCGTCCTCGCCAACAACGCCTTCGCCACGATCTTCGGCAAGACCGCGCGGGAAATCATCGGCAAGAGGGCGATCGACGTGGTCCCGGAAGCCGAGGCGCGGGAATTCGAGGCGAACGAAAGGCAGGTGCTCGACACCGGCGAACTGCACGAGAGCGGCGAGGATTTCGAGGTGGACGGCGCTCGCCGCTCGCGGATCGTGCGCAAGAACCGCGTGCGCACCGAGAGCGGCAAGGACTATATCGCCTGCACCATTTTCGACATTACCGACATGCGCCGCCGCGAAGTGGAGGCGGAGGAGGCGCGCCAGCATCTGGCGAACGTCCTCGAATTGCTTCCGGCCGGCGTCATCATCTACGACCGCGACGACAAATTCGTCCTGGCCAACCGCAAGCTCCAGGACATGCTGCCGGGCATGGAAGGCACCTGGGTCAAGGGCCAGACGCTCATGCACGCCATGCGGCTCGCGCATGAGGCCGGCTATTTCCGCAACAGCGACGATCCGGAGCTCGACAAGCTCTACGACACCGACCCGGAAGCCTGGATGGAGGGCAAGGCCGCAAAATACCACCTGCCCCATGCCGTCTATGAGCGCCGCAACCCGAACGGACGCTGGTACCAGGTGTACGACACGCGCACGCCCGACGGCTCGTTCGTCGGGGTTCGCGTCGACATCACCGAACTGAAGGAACGCGAGGAGGCGTTGCGCGAAAGCTCGCGCGAGAACGAGCTCTTCCGCTCCATCATCGACAATGTGCCCGTCGCCATCTACGCCAAGCAGACGGACCTCAAGCTCATCTATGTCAACAAGGGCTGGTCCGACTTGACCGGCATCTCTTCGGAGGAGGCGGTCGGAAAGACCGATGCCGACATATTCGGCCCGGACGGCGAAGCCTTCATGCGCGACGACCGCGCGGTGCTGCGCTCGCGCAGGCCCCAGGTTTTCGAGGAGACCGCAACGCGCCCGGACGGGTCTATCCGCTACCAGGAAGCGCGCAAGAGCGTCATGATCGCGTCCGACGGCTCGCTTTACCTGATCGGCTCAACCACCGATGTGAGCGAGATAAAGGAACGCGAGCGCGAATTGCGCGAGGCCCAGCAGAAGGCGGTCCTGGCCGACCGGGCCAAGTCGGAATTCCTCGCCAATATGAGCCACGAGATACGCACGCCGATGAACGGGGTGCTCGGCATGGCGGAGCTGCTGGCGAAATCCGACCTCGATTCGAAGCAGAAGACGTTCACTGACATCATCGTGAAGTCGGGCAACGCGCTGCTCACGATCATCAACGACATCCTCGATTTCTCCAAGATCGACGCCGGGCAGCTGGTGCTCGATCCGGCGCCCTTCAATCTGGTCGAAGCCATCGAGGACGTCGCGACGCTCGTCTCCACCCGCGCCAAGGAGAAGGACCTGGAGCTGATCGTGCGCATCGATCCCCAGCTTCCGGAAATGTTCATCGGCGATGTCGGCCGCATCCGCCAGATCATCACCAATCTGATGGGCAACGCGGTGAAGTTCACCGACACGGGCCATGTCCTGGTGAACGTCAACGGCAGGATCGAGAACGGCGCCGGCAAGCTGCGCATCAACGTCACCGACACCGGCATCGGGATTCCGAAGGAGAAGATCGACCTCGTCTTCGACAAGTTCAGCCAGGTCGACGCTTCATCTACGCGCCGGCATGAGGGGACGGGCCTCGGGCTCGCCATCACCTCCAAGCTGGTTGCGCTGATGGGCGGCGAGATCGGCGTGGAGAGCGAGTTCGGCAAGGGATCGACCTTCTGGTTCACCCTCGAATTGCCGACTGCCGAGGCCTCCGCGAGGCGCAAGCCGACGCCGATCGACGTTACCGGCGCGCGCATTCTCATCGTCGACGACAACGCGGTGAACCGCGCGATCCTGTCGGAGCAGATGGCTTCATGGTCCTTCGACGCCTGCGCGGCCGAAAACGGCGAAGAGGGGCTGCAAGTGCTGCATGCCGCGGCGAAGCATGGCATCAGCGTCGACTGCGTTGTCCTCGACTACCAGATGCCGGGGATGACCGGCGCCGAAGTGACTCGCGTCATTCGCGCGACGCAAGGCATCGCCGATACGCCGATCGTCATGCTCACCTCGGTCGATCAGTCGCTGTCGAACGCACAGTATCGCGATCTCGGCATCAATGCCCAGCTCATCAAGCCGGCTCGCTCCTCGCACCTTCTGGAGACCATCGTCTCGGCCGTGCAGAAGCACCGCGCTCCGGATCTGTCGTCGATCATGGGCGAGGACCGCAACATGGTCTCCGGGCGGCCCGTCCTGGCCGCACCTCCTTCAGCCCCGGCCATCGCCGACCGGCCGGCGCCCGCCGCTTCCGGCCGGCAGGAAAGAGGCCCGGCTGCAGCCGCTTCCGAAACCGAGCACCGGCTCGACATCCTGGTCGCCGAGGACAATGAGGTGAACCAGCTGGTGTTCACGCAAATCCTGGAAGAGACCAATCTCAGCTTCCAGATCGTCGGCAATGGCGAGCTTGCGCTTCAGGCTTATCGCGAGATGCGGCCGCGCATGATCCTGATGGACGTCTCGATGCCGAAGATGAGCGGCCTCGAGGCCACCGCGGCGATCCGCAGCCTGGAGGCCGAGAGCGGAACGCATGTGCCCATCATCGGCGTGACGGCCCATGCGCTCAAGGGAGACCGCGAGCGCTGCATCGACGCCGGCATGGACGACTATCTGTCGAAGCCGATCAGCCCCAAGGCGCTTCTCGGAAAGGTGGCGCGCTGGGCCGGCGACAAATCCGCCCTGCGAAGCGCGGGCTGATCCGAGCGAAGCACAGGCTGATCCGAAAAAATACACGCGAGCGGTCGGCGAAGAGGCCGGCCGCGGCCGATCCAAGCCAAGAATTTGGAGGACTACGGCTTTTCGGTCGCTTGACCGCTTCCTGCAATCCCGTGCATATTCTTTGCCGGCGAACGTGCTCCCGAGCCGCGGCTTGGGCGACACGAAACTGTCATCGAACTGTTACACGGGGCCGGTAAGGGCATCCGCGGCGCAATCGCGCGCCGCGAGAACGTCCGAACAGGAGTAGGCTCCATGATGACATTCATTCGCTCGACCGCGCTGACGGCGGCTGCCGCCCTCGCCCTGTCGATCGCAACGGCTTCCACCGGCCACGCCGCCGATATCTCCGGCGCCGGCTCCACCTTCATCTATCCCGTCTTCGCCAAATGGGCGGACACCTACAAGAAAGAGACCGGCATCGGCCTCAATTACCAGTCCATCGGCTCCGGCGGCGGCATCAAGCAGGTGATCGCCAAGACGGTCACCTTCGGCGCCACGGACAAGCCGCTCTCGGACGAGGATCTGCGGAAGAACGGGCTCACCCAGTTCCCGATGGTGATGGGCGGCATCGTGCCGATCGTCAACATCGAGGGCGTCAAGCCCGGCGAGCTGGTGCTCGACGGCAAGACGCTCGCCGACATCTATCTCGGCAACATCACCTCCTGGGACGACGACGCCATCAAGGCGCTCAATCCCAACCTGAAGCTCCCCTCCCTGGCGATCGCGGTCGTCCACCGCTCCGACGGCTCGGGCACGACCTTCAACTTCACCGACTATCTGAGCAAGGTATCGTCGGATTGGAAGGACGAGATCGGTTCCGACACAGCCGTGGAATGGCCCGTCGGCGTCGGCGCCAAGGGCAGCGAGGGCGTCGCCAACATGGTGATGCAGGCGGCAGGCGGCATCGGCTACGACGAATATGCCTACGCGGCCCAGAACAACCTCTCCTATGCGAAGATGGAGAACGCCGCCGGCAAGATCGTCGAGCCTTCGCTCGCGACCTTCGGCGCCGCCGCCGCCAACGCCGACTGGAAGGGCGCCACCAACTTCCACGTCATCATCACGAATCAGCCGGGCGACAACAGCTGGCCGATCGCCGCCTCGACCTGGGTGCTGATCCACAAGGCGCCGGAAGATGCCGCAGCCGCCGGCGATGCGCTCAAATTCTTCGACTGGGCCTACAAGAACGGCAAGGACGCCGCCAAGGCGCTGGACTACGTCTCGATCCCCGACAATGTCGTCGGCCTGATCGAGTCTTCCTGGTCGGACATCAAGACCGGCGGCAAGCCGGTCTACACGGTCGGCCAGTAGATCCAATGACCGCCGAGCCCGGGCGCAGGCTGCGCTCGGGCTTTACCGGCAGAGGGCCTGCCCATGAGCGCAGTTCAGGATAGCATGGCGCGGCCGCGCGTCTCGCGCGACGCCACGGTACGCCGGTTCGCGCTGACCGACAGCATCTTTCACGCCCTGACCCGCTCGGCCGCCATCCTGGTGCTGCTGTTGCTCGGCGGCGTAGCGGTCTCGCTCGTCGCCGGCGCCTGGCCGGCGCTGTCGCATTTCGGCCCGGCCTTTCTCGTCACTGAGTCCTGGAACCCGGTTAAAGAAAAATTCGGCGCGCTGGCGCCGATCTACGGCACCCTCGTCACCTCGGCGATTGCCATCCTCTTCGCCGTTCCGATCGGCATCGGCATCGCCATTTTCCTGACCGAGCTTTGCCCGCGCCCGCTCCGCCGCCCGATCGGGATGGCCGTCGAGCTTCTCGCCGGCATCCCGTCGATCATCTACGGCATCTGGGGCCTGTTCGTCTTCGCTCCCTTCATGCAGACGGCGGTCCAGCCCTTCGCGATCAAGCTCTTCCATGGCGTGCCGGGCCTCTCGACTCTGTTTGCCGGCCCGCCCTACGGCATCGGCATCCTGACTGCGGGCCTGATCCTGGCGATCATGGTCCTCCCCTTCATTTCGTCCATCACCAGGGACGTGTTCGACACCGTGCCCGCCATGCTGAAGGAATCCGCCTACGGCATCGGCTGCACGACCTGGGAGGTCACGCGCCGCGTCGTCATTCCCTACACGCGCGCCGGCATCATGGGCGGCGTCATGCTTGGGCTCGGCCGCGCGCTGGGCGAGACCATGGCGGTCACCTTCGTGATCGGCAATGCGCACCGTATCCATGCCTCGCTCTTCGCGCCGGGCACCACCATCTCGGCTTCCATCGCCAACGAATTCACCGAAGCCGTCGGCGACCTTTACACCTCCTCGCTTGTCGCGCTCGGCCTGATCCTCTTCGTCATCACCTTCCTGATCCTCGCCGCGGCCCGCTTCATGCTGCTGCGGACGGGCCACAAGGCGGGAGCCTGACCATGGCGTCGGCATTGCATAGTCGCCGCAAGGCAAGGAATGCCCTTATGATGGGCCTGTGCGTCGTCGCGGCGCTGATCGGCCTTGCCTGGCTGGCGCTCATCCTCGGGGCGCTCCTCTTTAACGGCCTGAGTGGCCTCGTACCCGCCGTGTTCACGCAGATGACGCCGCCGCCCGGCGAGGCAGGCGGCTTGCTCAACGCCATAGCCGGCAGCGTGCTGATGACGGTCATCGCCGTCGTCGTCGGCACACCGATCGGCATCCTTGCCGGCACCTACATGGCCGAATACGGGCGCTTCTCGAGGCTGACGGTCGTCGTTCGCTTCATCAACGACATCCTGCTTTCCGCACCGTCGATCATCGTCGGCCTGTTCGTCTATGTCCTGATGGTCAAGCCGATGGGGCATTTCGCGGCGATCGCCGGATCGATCGCCTTGTCGATCCTGGTCATTCCGGTCGTCGTCCGCACCACCGAGGACATGCTGACCCTCGTCCCGAACGCGCTGCGCGAGGCCGGGACGGCGATCGGAGCGCCGCGCTGGGTGGTGATCCGCTCGGTCGCCTACCGGGCCGCGCTTTCGGGCATCGTCACCGGCGTGCTCCTGGCGATAGCCCGTATTTCCGGCGAGACCGCGCCGCTTCTCTTCACCGCGCTCAACAACCAGTTCTGGAACCTCGATCTCAACGCTCCGATCGCCAGCCTGCCGGTGACCATCTTCCAGTTCGCGCTCAGCCCCTACGCCGAATGGCAGCAGCTCGCCTGGACCGGGGCGCTGATCATCACCTTCGCCGTGCTCCTGCTCAGCATCGTGGCGCGCGCCCTCACCGTCCGGAGAAAGGACAGATGACACAGATGATCTCGCCGGCATCGATCGCCGCCAGCCGTCCGACAACGGAGGACGTCAAGCTGGAGGTGCGCAACCTCAACTTCTTCTATGACCGCACGCGAGCGCTGAAAGAAATTTCGCTGGCGCTGCCCGCGAAGAGCGTCACCGCCTTCATCGGCCCGTCCGGCTGCGGCAAGTCGACCCTGCTTCGCATATTCAACCGCATCTACGAGCTATACCCGAAGCAGCGCGCCGAGGGCGAGGTGCTGCTCGACGGCCGCAACATCCTCGACAAGGGCCAGGATCTGAACCTGCTCCGCGCCCGGATCGGCATGGTGTTCCAGAAGCCGACGCCCTTCCCGATGTCGATCTACGAGAACATCGCCTTCGGCATAAGGCTCTACGAGAAGCTACCCAGATCCGAGGTCGACGGCCGCGTCGAGGAGGCCTTGAAGCGCGCGGCCCTGTGGACCGAGGTGAAGGACAAGCTGAACGCCAGCGGACTCAGCCTTTCCGGCGGCCAGCAGCAGCGGCTCTGCATCGCCCGAACGGTCGCCGTGAAGCCCGAAGTGATCCTGCTCGACGAGCCGGCTTCGGCGCTCGACCCCCTCTCGACGGCCAAGATCGAAGAGCTGATCGACGAGCTCAAGGCCGACTACACGATCGTCATCGTCACCCACAACATGCAGCAGGCCGCGCGCGTCTCCAGCCGCACCGCCTTCATGTATCTCGGTGAGTTGATCGAATTCGATGAGACAGAGCGGATATTCACCTCGCCGCGGGACAAGCGGACCCAGGACTACATCACCGGCCGTTTCGGCTGATATCGCCCGACAGGATCGGACATGACAGAACATACGGTTGCCGCCTTCGACGAGGAGCTGAACGCCATCGATCGCCTGATCCGGGAGATGGGCGATCTCGCCGTTTCCATGGTCGGCTCAGCGACGCGCGCACTGCTCGAGCTCGATAATCCGCTCGCCCGGCATGTCGTCTTGCAGGACGGAATCATGGACGCCAGGCAGCGCGAGCTCGACGAGCGGGCGATCACGCTGATCGCCAGGCGTCAGCCGGTGGCGGCCGATCTGCGGTCGGTCGTCGGCGCCATCCGCATGGCGGCCGACCTGGAGCGCATCGGCGATCTCGCCAAGAACATCGCCAAGCGCGTGGGGGCGGTCGGCGAAACGGTTGCGCCGCGCAAATTCACCCACAGCATCGACGCCATGACAGCGCTCGTGCTCGGGCAGGTCGACGGCGTCATCCGGAACTACGAGACGCGCGACGCCGAGGCCCTGACCGAGCTGCGCTCCGGCGACGAGAAGGTCGATATCCAGTATACGGCGGTGTTCCGCGAACTCCTCACCTACATGATGGAGGACTCGCGCAACATCACCGCCTGCACGCATCTCCTCTTCTGCGCCAAGAATCTCGAGCGCATCGGCGACCACGTTACCAACATCGTCGAAAACGCCTATTATGTCCTGACCGGCCGGCAGCTTCCGCCCGACCGGCCGAGAAAGGACGAGACCGCGACCGTGCTGGCCGAATGAAGCGGGACGACCGATGATCGCGCCCAGGATAATGGTGGTGGAGGACGAGGAGCCGCTCTGCGTGCTGCTTCGCTACAATCTCGAGGCTGAGGGCTACCAGGTCGAGACGGTCACGCGCGGCGACGAGGCCGAGCTCCGGCTTCAGGAGAACGTGCCGGACCTGCTTGTGCTCGACTGGATGCTGCCCGGCATCTCCGGCATCGAACTCTGCCGCCGGCTGAGGATCAGGCCGGAGACCGAGCGCCTGCCGGTCATCATGCTGACGGCGCGCGGCGAGGAGAGCGACCGCGTCCGCGGTCTCTCGACGGGCGCCGACGATTATCTGGTCAAGCCGTTTTCCATGCCGGAATTCATGGCGCGGGTCCGCGCGCTGCTCCGCCGCGCCAAGCCGGAGACGCTGGCAAACGTGCTCAAGGTCGGCGACATCGTGCTCGATCGCGAAACCCACCGCGTCTATCGCGGAAAGACCGAGATCAGGCTCGGCCCGACCGAGTTCCGCCTGCTCGAGTTCCTGATGCGCAGCCCGGGCCGGGTGTTCTCGCGCGGCCAGTTGCTCGACAATGTCTGGGGCGAGACGATCTATATCGACGAGCGCACCGTCGACGTGCATGTCGGCCGCCTGCGCAAGGCGGTCAATAACGGCCGTATGCCCGATGTGATCCGCACCATCCGCGGCGCCGGCTACTCGATCCAGGAGGCGTGAGCCGCCGCGCTACTGGGCGCAGGGATACCAATACTTGGCCGCCGGCGCGCCGCGTTCGATGCGCACGAAATTGTTGGCGAAGACACGGTAGGGCGCGCTCCATTCGCCGTCCGGCCATTTGACGCGGATCGAGGCGCGCTCCGCCGTGCCTAGCCCCACATGCACGAATCCGCCATGGCCGGAGGCATGGCCGCCGCCGACCTCTACCGTCTGGTTCGACGTATGGGTGCCCCAGCGCACCGAGATTTCCGCGCCGACGGCATTCTCGTTGGGCCCTTTCTGGTAGAGTTCGACCGAAACGAAATTGCCCATCGGCCGCGTGCCGTAGGGCGTTGCCGCACCCATGTTCCGGAACAGGCTCGCCCTCTGCTCGCGATTGACGACAAAAAGATCGAGCATGCCGTCCATGTTGAAGTCCTCGACCACGGCACCGCGCCCCTTGGTCGGCAGGTCGATGCCGGCCTCGTGCCCGGCCTCGATGAAGCCGCCGTCCCACTGGCCGAGCAGGAGATTGTCCGGATCGACCGCGGCGAAGTCCGGCATCTGCTCGACATTGCCCTTCGCGATATAGAGGTCGAGCAGGCCGTCATTGTTGAAATCGGCGAATTCCGAATGCCACCCCGTCGACGGCTTCAGATCGTTGCCCTCATAGGGGCGGTGCGCCGTCGCGCCCTTCTCGAAGGCGATGTCGCGGTAGACGGGCTCGCCTTCCTCCGCATCGCGATCGAGCGCCTGCAGCTTGGTGTCGCCCATCGAGGTGATGGCGTATTCGGGATAGCCGTCGCCGTCGAGATCCGCCTCGGCGATGCCCATGCCCCATATGGTCAGATGCCGCCAGCCGTCGGCGCGCGTGTAGAGCCTCGGAGGCTTTCCCGGATCGATACGCCAGAGCTGCTCCTCGCCGCCACGGTAATATTGCCGGTCGTTGGCGACGCGGAGCGACGGCGTGCCGGACTTGTCCCAGTCGGTGAACAGCATCGAAAGCGCGCAATAGCCCGGCTTCAATGGCAGCGGCGCGGAGTAGTCCGGGCTCTCGCCCGGCTGCGGACGGTAGAGCATGTTGTCCGCGCAGGTGCCCCATGGCGATCCCGGCGCTGCGCGGTCGACATAATTGCCGAAGGCGAGCGTCGGGAACTTCTGGCCGGCCTCGAAGGTCGCGGCGAAGGACGTCGTCCAGCTCCTGCCGCCGTCGAAGGCCATGATGCGGTTCGCCTTGGTGAAGGTGCAGTCCGGCCCGCCCTTCAGGATGATGTTCTCGCCGAGCCTCAGCAGCACCAGGTCACGATACCCGTCATTATCGATGTCGATCGGGTAGGCGCCGAGGACATTCACGAGGTCGCGCGGCTCGACGCCGATCGGCTTCGCCTCGAAATGCAGCGCGCCGCCGATCTCGCTATGGTTGACATAGAGCGTCGCCGGATTCTTACCGCCGGCGACGAAAAGGTCGGGGAAGCGATCGCCATTGCAGTCGAGCGACGCCGCCCCGCCTCCGACGAAGAATTCCCACGGCCCGCCATAGACATGGTCGATGCCGGCGGCGAGCGCCTCTTCGTGCATTTTCGGAACGTCGTTGGGGAGCGGATTCGGCGAGCGATCTTCCGCCAGAGCGGAGAGCGAGAAGAGAAGGCACCAGCTGAAAATCACTACGGCAAATGTCGCACCCCACCCGCGCCTTCGGCGCGACCTCCCCGTCGAGGGGAGGTGGGGGTGCGTTGTATGTCGCCCGGGCGCAAGAAGCCCACAAACATCGAAACACCAAAAGCGGAGCAGGTTTCGGCACCCTACCTCCCCTCGACGGGGAGGTCGCGCCGAAGGCGCGGGTGGGGTGAAATCCACCAGAGAGGACTCTGCCGCATCCGGCACGAGAACGAACAATTTCATGGCTCGATCACCAGCGTCCTGAGGAAGGCGATCAGCGCGTCGCGGTCGGCATCGGGAGCCGCGGCATAGGCGTCGCGCGCCTTCCTGCCTTCGCCGCCATGCGCCCGGATAACCGCGTCGAGCGAAGCCAGGTCGTTGCGATGGCCGTAGGGCGCGGTCGAGGCGACACCCCACAATTCGCCGGTCATGAAGACATCGCGCTCGACGAAGCGCTGCGCCAGGAGTTCGTTGCCGAGCGTGGCGACCTGCTGGTCGGCGATCTTGTGCCGCTTGAGGTCGCCGAAGAGCGGCACCAGCACCTCGCCATTGGCGTTGCGCGGTAGCCTTTTCGCCCAGTCGAGCAGGGCAAGGTCGTAGATGGCGGGCTGGCGCACGTCCGGCGTCCTGAGCGTTCCCGCCATGTCGTCCGGGCCGGGATCGGCAAAGGCGAGCGACTTGAGCGGCAGCGACGGCCGGTGGCACTCCGCGCAGCCGAGCGAGGTGAACACGCCCTGCCCGCGCGTCGCGGCCGCCTTCCAGGCCGGGTCGTCCGGTTCCTTCCGGATCGGCGGCGGCAGCGTTGCCTGGAACGCCACCAGCGCCGACACGTCGCCCTCGGAAATCTCGTCGTCGACGCCGTCGCCGTCGAAATCCCTCGAGCCGGTCCAGCGCGGGCCGAAGCGTTCATCCGCCTCCATGCCGTGATGCTGGTTGAGCGCGTTGATCGTGAACTGGCGGATCGACGTCATGACGCCCTTCTGGCTGAACGGCCGCACCACCAGATCCGCGTCGACCCCGTCCACCTCCGAGAGATCGACCACGCCGTCCGGCACAGCGGTGATCTTGCCGAAATCGACGCCCTTGGCGGCGAGCGGCGCGACCACGGGCTTGCCCATCCGGTGCGCCTCCTCGATCGCCTTCGCGCGGATCGCCTGGAGATCGGTCGTCATTTCGCGGGCGAGAAGTTCGATCAGGCCGGCGCCGAACATATGGTTCGTGCCCCGTTCGTTGGAGAATTGCGGATCGGTGCTGTCGAACTCCGCGCTTTCGAATCCCTCCGAGACGAAAACATTGGCGACGAAGTCGCCGGCGCCGCCGGCGGCCGGCTGGTTGTGGCAGCCCGAGCAGGCATTGGCCTCGTCGCCATGGGTACGGTCGAACAGGGTCTCGGGCGCGTGCTTCCTGTGGGTGGGGATGATCGCCTGCGTGGCGAGCGGGCGACCCGCGCCGTCGGCTTCGGTGAAGCGCCCCGTGAAGAGCTCCTCGCCCCGCTTGCGAAGTGCCTCCAGCGCCTGGCTGTCGAGTCGCCCCTGAAGCTTCGCTTCGTCGACATGTTCCCTGATGACGCGCTCATCCCAGGGCTTCGCCGCCCCGCCGGCATAGGCCATACCGGAAGCGGCGAGCAGTGCGGCCGCGCAAAAACCGGGCAGTTTCTTCATGCGACGGCCCTCCCGCGGGACACGGCGGGCGCCGGATTGCCCGTCGCAAAGACTTCCTGGTCGAGGAAGGTGAGCGCGCGCATGGCGCATCCCTCGCGGATGAGCGGAAGCTGATCCGGCTCGGTCGCGAAGGAAATCGCCTCCTCGTGCTGGCCGCCCACCGTCCTGGCAATGGCGGCGCGCATCGATCCCTCGATCAGGTCGAAGGCGCGCGCGCCAATGCCGACCATCGCCACCGGCGCCGGGTCGATCAGCGCGAACAGGCTGCCGAGCCCGAAGCCGATCGCCTCCCCCGCCTTGGCGTAGGCCGCCCGCTCCGGCCCGTCATGCGCGCGCGCCGCATCGGCCAGCGCCAGCATGTCCTGATCCTCGATGTCGGCGACGAAGCTGTCGCCGTCCGGCAGGCGGCGGGCGTTGCGCCAGATCGCGTAGTTGCCGGCATAGGCCTCGATGCAGCCGCGCCGCCCGCAGCGGCAAAGCGCGCCGTTCGGCACATGGATCATGTGGCCGAACTCGCCGCCGGAGGACTGCGTCCCGGTGAAGAGTTCACCGTTCAGGAAGAGCCCCATGCCGATGCCGTTCGACAGGAGGACGGAAATGAAATTGTCGCGATAACGTTCCGGATCGCGCCAGCGCAGCGCAACCGCCATCATGTTGCAATCGTTTTCGACCGTGACCGGCACGCCGATCGCCTTCTCCAGCGCCTCCCCGAAACGGACGTCGCGCTGCGGCGTGATCGGCGACCACAGCATGGTCGAACCGGCCGAATCGGCGACGCCCTGCACGGCGAAGGACACGCGCATCACCTTCCGGCCAGCCGGTCCGCCCTTGGCGACAAGACGGCCAACGATCCCGACCGCCTCGGCGATCAGCTCATCCCCGCCCATGGTCATAGTGGGCAGCCGCCGATGCTCCTCCTCCACGACGTTCCCCGCGTAATCGATGAGGGTCGCGGAAAGCGAGTTGAGCGCCAGCAGGATGGTGATGACAGAGCTCGTCTGCGGATTGAGGCCGAGCGCTACCTGCGGCCGCCCGCGTTTCGACGCCGACATCTCGCCCTTGATCTCGACCAGTATGCCTTCCTCGATCAGATCGGCGGCAATGGCCGAAATGGTCGAATGGCTGAGCCCGGTGGTCCCGGCTATTTCCGTGCGCGACGGCTGCCGGGCCCGGCGGACGGCCGAAATCACCATGGCGCGGTTGCGGCGCCTGAGATCGTCGTGACGGATCCCGACGGTCATTTTCGCGATTTCCTCCCTGCGATCGGCCCCGGCAACTGTCCTGGCCGGCACCGATCGCTCTGCGACATATTGACATGGAACACGGAGTGAGTCATTCTTTTTTTCGAGGCTCGAAAAAAAGAGCTTCTTACGGGCCGCGGTCCATGTGTAGCGCGCCGGATCGGCGCAGGGAGGAAATCATGAGAAAGTTTACGGCCGCCTTGCTGGCGGGCGCCGCCATCACGCTTTCGTTCGCGACGCTTGCGCAGGCCAAGGACAAGATCATCGGCGTATCGTGGTCCAACTTCCAGGAAGAGCGCTGGAAGACCGACGAGGCCGCGATCAAGAAGCAGCTCGAGGCCAATGGCGACAAGTATATTTCCGCCGACGCCCAGTCCTCCGCGGAAAAGCAGTTGAGCGACGTGGAGAGCCTGATCTCGCAGGGCGCCAACGCCCTGATCGTGCTGGCGCAGGACGCTTCGGCCATCGGTCCCGCCATCCAGAAGGCGACGGACGAAGGCATTCCGGTGGTCGGCTACGACCGGCTGATCGAGAACCCGAACGCCTTCTATCTGACCTTCGACAACAAGGAAGTGGGCCGCATGCAGGCGCGCGCGGTCTTTGCCGTGAAGCCGGAGGGCAACTACGCCTTCATCAAGGGCTCGTCGGCCGACCCGAACGCGGACTTCCTGTTCTCCGGCCAGATGGAGGTGCTCAAGGACGCCATCGATTCCGGCAAGATCAAGAATGTCGGCGAAGCCTATACCGACGGCTGGCTGCCGGCGAACGCGCAGAAGAACATGGAGCAGATCCTGACGCAGAACAACAACAAGGTCGACGCGGTCGTCGCCTCCAATGACGGAACCGCCGGCGGCGCCATCGCCGCGCTGGCCGCCCAGGGCCTAGCGGGCTCGGTCCCGGTTTCCGGCCAGGACGGCGACCATGCCGCGCTGAACCGCATCGCGCTCGGGACGCAGACCGTCTCGGTGTGGAAGGATGCGCGCGAGCTCGGCAAGAAGGCCGCCGAAATCGCCTCCATGCTCGCCGACGGCAAGAAGATGACGGATATCCCCGGCGTCCAGAAATTCGACGGCGGGCCGAAGCACGTCGAGATGAACTCGATCTTCCTGAAGCCGATCCCGATCACCAAGGACAATCTCGACGTGGTGATCAATGCCGGCTGGATCACCAAGGACGAGGTCTGCCAAGGCGTGAAGCCCGGCTCGGTGAAGGTCTGCGGCTAGCTCGCATTTGGACGAGCGCGCCACCGCGGTTTGACCGAAACCGCGGTGGCCACGTATCATAGCGTCAGCGCGGTGAACGCGGCGACCCGCGAGGCCGCGCGGGGAGGAAGCCATGTCCGAATCGACCGCGCCGCTCGACCACGCACGGGCGGCTGAGCTGAGCCCGATCAAGTCCTTCCTGAAGGCAACCGAAATCGACACCCGCATGCTCGGCATGGTCGGGGCGATGGCGCTGATCTGGATCGCCTTCGATCTCCTGACCGGCGGCCTCTTCCTGACGCCGCGAAACCTGTGGAATCTTTCGGTTCAGTCCTCGTCCATCGCCGTCATGGCGACGGGCATGGTGCTGGTCATCGTGACGCGCAACATCGATCTTTCGGTCGGCTCGATGCTTGGCTTCATCGGCATGGTGATGGGCGTCACCCAGGCCGAGTTTCTGCCCAGGCTGCTCGGCTACGAGCATCCTGCCGTATGGATCATCGCCCTTGCCGTCGGCCTGCTGCTCGGCCTCGTTCTCGGCGCCTTTCAGGGCTTCCTGATCGCTTATCTCGAGAGTCCGTCCGTCATCGTGACGTTGGGCGGCTTGCTGGTTTGGCGCGGCGCGGCCTGGTGGGTCACCAGCGGCCGCACCGTTGCGCCGATGGACGAGACGTTCAAGCTCATGGGCGGCGGTCCGCAAGGGTCCATAGGGGCGACCTGGAGCTGGGTCGTGGGCATCATAGCCTGCGTGCTCGTGGTGCTCGCTTTGATGAACGGCCGGGTGCAACGCAAGCGCTTCCACTTCCCCCTGCGGCCGATCTGGGCGGAATTCCTCCTCGGCGCCATCACCTGCATCGCCATCCTCGCGGCCGTTCTCGTCGCCAATTCCTATCCTTGGCCGATCGGCATCGTGCGCCGCTATGCCGAGGCGCACAACATCACCATGCCCGAGGGCGGTCTGTTCATTGCGCACGGGATCGCCATACCGGTGCTTATCGCCGTCGCGGCCGGTATCCTCATGACCTTCCTGGCGACGCGCACCCGTTTCGGGCGCTACGTCTTCGCCATCGGCGGCAATCCGGAGGCCGCCGAACTCGCCGGCATCAATACCCGCTGGGTAACGATGAAGATCTTCATGCTGATGGGCATGCTGACGGCGGTGAGCGGCGCCATCTCGATCGCGCGCCTCAACGCCGCGACCAACGCCCAGGGCACGCTGGACGAGCTTCTCGTGATCGCGGCGTCGGTCATCGGCGGCACTTCCCTGGCCGGCGGCGTGGGCACCGTCGCCGGAGCCATGCTGGGCGCGGTGCTGATGCAGTCGCTGCAGTCGGGGATGGTTCTTCTCGGCCTCGACACGCCGTTGCAGAACATCGTGGTGGGCGCCGTGCTGGTCGTCGCCGTCTGGCTCGATACCGTGTACCGCCGCAGAATCCAGTGAGGACGCCATGGACGCGCAGAAGACTCCTCTTGTCGAGCTGAGAAACATCTCGATCTCCTTCGGCGGCGTTCATGCCGTCGATGGAGCCTCGGTCGATGTCCACGAAGGCGAGGTCATGGCGCTGCTCGGCCACAACGGCGCCGGCAAGTCGACGCTGATCAAGATCCTGTCCGGCGCCTACAAGCGCGATTCCGGCGATATCTATATCCGCGGCGAGGAAGCGACGATCACCAACCCGCGCGACGCCAAGAAATACGGCATCGAGACCATCTACCAGACGCTCGCTTTGGCCGACAATGTCGACGCTGCCGCGAACCTGTTCCTCGGGCGCGAATTGCGCACCAAGTGGGGAACGCTCGACGACGTCGCCATGGAGAACGAGGCGCGCAAGGTGATGGGGCGGCTCAATCCGCGTTTCCAGCGCTTCAAGGAGCCGGTCAAATCATTGTCGGGCGGGCAGAGGCAGTCCGTGGCGATCGCGCGCGCCATCCTGTTCAACGCCCGCATCCTGATTATGGACGAACCGACGGCCGCCCTCGGCCCTCAGGAAACGGCCCAAGTCGGCGAACTGATCAAGCAGCTGAAGGCGGAGGGCATCGGCATCTTCCTCATCAGCCACGACATCCACGACGTGTTCGACCTTGCCGATCGCGTCTGCGTCATGAAGAACGGCCAGGTCGTCGGCACGGCGCGCACCGAGGACGTCACCAAGGACGAGGTGCTCGGCATGATCATTCTGGGCAAATGCCCGCCCGGCGCCATTCCAGGCCCGGGGGCCATGCGGGCGGCCGCGGCCTGACGCGGAACGTCGGCTGGATTCCGGTCGTCAGCCGATCAATGCGCCGCCGAAGATCAGGAGCAGCACCAGTCCGATCAGCACGATGATGATGAGAATGCGGGCAAGTCCGCCCGCCACCCCGGCGATGCCGGGAAAGCCGAGCAGGCTGGCGACGCCGGCAATGATGAGAAGAATGATAATCCAGCGGATCATATGCTCGTCCCCACGCCAATGACGCTTGGATTTAGCTTCAAAAATGAAGGCAAACGAAGCCAGCGGGCGCCGGCCTCATGCGATCGGGAGGCCTTCACGCGGGGTGAAAGCCTCCCGGGCAGACGCCGTCAGCAGGGGCGTTCGTAGATCACGCGACGGCCGTAACGGTCGCGACCCCGGTAGCGGCAATAGCCGGGATGGTCCGCGGCCCTGCCGATCAGATAGCCGGCCGTGCCGCCGATCAGCGCGCCGCCGAGCGCCCCGCTCGTTGTGCCGGTCGCCAGGCCGCCGACCGCGGCGCCCACGGCCGCGCCGCCCACGCCCGTCTGCTCCGCGGTCGTGCATCCGGCCACGGCAAGCGGAGCAGCCGCAACCATTACCAAGATAAGCTTCTTCATCAACCTTCTCCTTGATTGAGCCCTTCGCGCCAAGCCGTTGCGGGCCTGGCTCCATTCCATTCGATGTTAATACAGCGGTTTCTTTACGGCTGTGTCCGGCGTTCCCGAGCCGGCCGCAATATAATGGCCGGACGTTTTCGCGGGAAATCGGCTAATGCCTCTCCTTTCCTCCAATTTCGCATGAAAACGAAAAACGGCCTTCTTTGTTCCATTCGCGGAATAAAAGCCCCGCCTCCAGCCCGAATATCCTTTCCGACTGTTCCTTCCCCGAGGCCGGATTTACCCGGCCTCGAAATTGCCCGCCGGAACGACCAGCCTGTATTCGAGCCCCTCCTCTCCGAAAACGAGGTTGGCGCTTCCGCCGAGCGAGGCCGGCACCACGCGCTCAAGGGCGACGCTGCCGAACCGCTTCTCCTGCCGAGCGGCGGGGTCCGCGACGCTCGCTTCCGACCAGACGAGGACCAATTCGCCTTTTTTTCCCTGATCCTCGCTTCGCTGTGCCGAGATGGTGACGAAGCCGTCTCCTCCGGCGAGCGTGCCGTAGCTGACGGAATTGACGGCAAGCTCGTGCAGGGCAAGCCCGACATGGAGCGCCGCATTGGGATTGAAGTACGGGTTCTCGCCCTGCAGGCGGATGTTGCGCTGCGGATCGGCGCAATAGCGGGCGACCTGTCCGGTGACGAGTTCCTGCAGGTTCGCCCCGCGCCAGTTGGACGACGTCACCAGATCCTGTGACGAGGCCAGCGACTGGATGCGGCCGCGAAAGCGCACCAGGAAGGAATCGATGCTGCCCGAATAGCGCCCCGTCTGGGTCGCGACGCTCTGGATGATGGAAAGCAGGTTCTTCGAACGATGGCTGACCTCGCGCAGGAGCGCGCGCAAGGTCTGCTCCCTCCGCTTCTGCTCGGTGGTCTCGACGGCGGTGGTGAGCAGACCGCGAATGCCGCCGCCGTCGCCCCGGTCGGCGTCAACCCACAAATCGAACCATCCCGAGCCGACGCCATCCGGGACCGCTATCTGGATCGTGCGCGACGTACCCGAAGCAAGCACTTCCTCTTTCACGCTCCGCAGGCGCTCGGCTTCCTTTGGTGGAAGAAAATCCTCGTCGCGGGCGCCTGGCACGACCCCGCGACCCCACGCCTCCGGGACGTTTCGGGTCCAAACCACGTGTCCGGCGGTATCCTGGTAGATGACGGAGATGCCGCAATTGTTCAGCGCTCTGGCAAGATTCTTCCCGATTTCCGCGTCAATTGGCGTCATCTCCTCCGTTGTCGGGGGACCTTTGCTCATCTGCTCCGCAGTTCTGTCTGTCCGACGGAGAACGAGCGGGCCTGCGACAGGTTCCAGCCAAGAAGGCCGGCGAGGCATTTGCCCCGCCGGCGCACCTGTCCCGCACGAAACGGATTGATGTCGGGATATCTCGGAAGCCGATGCAATTCGCCGATCGGCCGACGAAAGGATCGTAGGATTACGCTTGACGCGTTCGGCGCCCGCAGCCCTGAACCGGCGCGTCAGCGCGCGCGCCGGTAAAAGCCTGCCAGGATCGAGATGGCGAAGAATGTCGTCAGCAGGAGGGCCAGCAGCTGCACGACGCCGGCCGACGAGGCGGCTATGCCGCCCAACCCGAAAGCGGTTGCCATGACGGCAACGATGAAGAAAACAAGACCCCAGTAAATCATTCCCAGTCTCCTGAAATCGGGCATACCCAACAGCGGGGGACAATGGGTCCCGCCGCCATTGGTTCCATGTTGGGAGATGGCTGCCCGTCCCGGCAGCCATGTTGCGCGCCAATAAGAATCAAATAGCGGCAAAATCACGGCAATAAACGGCGGCGCCTCAGCTGGCCGAATTCTTTTTACGCTGCAGCTTTCGCCTGGTTATCGAAGAAAAGCGCCTGGCTTATAAGTGCTTTAACCATTTCAGGATTGAAAGGTTTCGTTACCAGAAAGGCAGGGTCCGGCCTTTCCCCCGTCAAAAGGCGCTCCGGGAAGGCGGTGATGAAGATCACCGGGATCGGGGAGCTCGCCAGTATGTCGTTGACCGCATCTATGCCCGAGCTTCCGTCGGCGAGCTGGATATCGGCGAGGACCATTTTCGGATTGGTCTTCTTGAAGATTTCGGCGGCTTCGCTGCGCGTCCGCGCCGTCCCGACCACGCGATGGCCAAGGCTTTCGACCATCTCCTCGATGTCCATCGCGATCAGTGGCTCGTCCTCGATCACCAGGATGTCGGTCGCGACCTGCCTCGAAATCTCAAGGCTCGCTTCCTGCAGAAGCGCGGAAAACTCCTCCTCGTCCACATCCAGTATCTCGGCGGCTTCCTCGTCGGTGAAACCCTCGACCGCGACCAGCAGGAACGCCTGCCTGGCGCGGGGCGCGAGCGCCGACAGGTTCGCCGCCGCCCGCTTCTCCCATCCGGAGACCGGGGTCACCTGCGGGACGCGGACCGCTATCGTGCCGTAGAGCTTGGCGAAAACCTTGTAGAGCGCGACTCTGGTGTTCGATGCTGCGGGGAATATGTTTACGTCGGCGATAATGGCTTCCAGCACCGCCGCGACCAGCGCGTCTCCGCTTGTCTGCGAGCCGGAAACGGCCCTCGAAAACCGTCGGAGATAAGGCAATTGCGGCGCAATGGATGTAGACAAGCTCATTCGATTCCTACTCCCCTAAAAACCTGAGTACAAAGGACGGAAAAAAACGCAGCGTTCGCGAAAAAGTTCCATGCGATGGAACCCTTTTTGCCATAAGGCGTTTAAGGCCGGATCGGGGTAGCGACAAGGGTGGGCTGGGCGTCGCCATAGCGATATATATCCATTAGGACGCTGGGGGAACAAGGTTGGGCATGACTTCAGGAACAAAGACCGCGCGTATGAAGCACAATGCGGCCCGCAGGGCGAGTGGATCGGAGATATTGGGCCCCAATTCGGAGATCGGGCGAAAGCTTCGGCAGTACTATGACGAGATCGCGGCGGACGAGGTGCCGGATCGGTTCGCCCAGCTCCTGAGCCGTCTGGAGCATGCAGAAAACACCACGGACAAGGAATAGCGCATGGCGTCCGCTTCGGGCTTCCGCAGCGACCTGCTCGCAGCCATTCCAAGCCTCAGGGCCTTTGCCGTATCGCTTGCGCAAAACGCCGACAAGGCCGACGATCTCGTCCAGGAGACGCTGGTCAAGGCCTGGGACAAGCAGAAGAGCTTCCAGCCGGGCACGAATTTGAAGGCCTGGCTGTTCACGATCCTGCGCAACGAATTCTATTCGCAGATGCGCAAGCGCGGCCGCGAGGTTCAGGACAGCGACGGCACGATGACCGGCCGGCTGGCCGTCCATCCGAGCCAGGATGGCGCGCTCGACCTGCAGGATTTCCGCCGTGCGCTTCGGCAATTGCCGGAAGACCAGCGCGAGGCGATCATCCTTATCGGCGCTTCCGGCTTTTCCTATGAAGAGGCGGCCGAGATCTGCGACTGCGCCGTCGGCACGATCAAGAGCCGGGTCAGCCGCGGAAGGACAAGGCTTCAGGAACTCCTCGATATTTCCGGCGAAGCCGATTTCGGCCCCGACGCCATCGCGGCTCAGGTATTGGGCTCCAACGTGGCCTGAGTGTCGCTGCGCCCGATCGCTTCGCTGATCGCGCCGATGAGCGTCTCGGCGCTATAGGGCTTGCCGACCACCGGAATGCCGGAAAACTCGGCAAACCTGTCATCCACGTCATTATATCCGGTGGCAAAGACGAACGGCACGTTCTGCTGCCGCAGTTTCCGGGCGAAATCCAGCGTCGAGCGGCCGTTCAGCACGAGGTCGATCACGGCCACGTCGAAATGGTGCTCCGCCACCGCCTGCTCGATGCCGTCCAGCTCATGGACCAGGATCGCTTCCTCGGCGCCATGGTCCAGGCACAACTGCTCTACATCCATCGCGATGAGATATTCGTCTTCCAGTATGAGGATATGAAATCCGGCGAGAGGCTTCGGGGCCACGCTGTTCTCCTACTGAAACAGGAAGGCGCCTTCATGCAGCAGCCTCGCCACCCTGTCATTTAAAAAAGACATGGTGGAATTCTGTTTCGCGGAGGCCGATTACGTGGTTACGATGCGGCGCGGGTTAACCGCAATCCGGGCCGGAGCTTTCACTTGACCGCAAATGGTTCGCATCTCAGGAAATGGGTCCATTGCGAGCAATGTCCCTTGCGCAAGCTCCCCGTCTTCCGGCCTTTCGAAAAAGAGGAGCTAATATTCATTAGCCGGTTCAAGACCGGCGAGCTGAGCGTCGACCGGGGCGCGACCTTGCTGGTCGAAGGCAGTCATAGCGCCCATCTCTATACCGCCCTGACCGGCTGGGGCTTCCGTTACAAGCTCTTGCCGGATGGCCGCCGGCAGATCCTGAACTATGTAATGCCCGGCGACTTGATCGGGCTGCAGGGCAGCTTGATGGAGGCCATGAGCCACTCCGTCGAGGCCTTGTCTCCGATGCTTCTGTGCGTTTTCGAGCGCGAGCAGCTCCACGAACTCTACCGCCGGCACCCGGGCCTGGCCTACGACATAACCTGGCTTGCTTCACGCGAAGAGCAGATGCTGGACGAGAACCTGCTCAGCGTCGGACGCCGCACCGCGCTCGAGCGCGCCGCCTATCTGATCGCCTTCATCGCCCAACGGAGCGCCGCCGTTGCGCTTGACGCGGCGAGGCCGCTCGAAATTCCGATGACGCAGCAGCACATCGCGGACACGCTCGGCCTTTCCCTCGTGCACACCAACAAGACGCTTCGCAAACTGGTCCACCGCGGCCTCATTTCCTGGCAGGAGCGGGGATGTTCGGTTCGCGACCTGCAGGGCTTGCTAGGCGTCGCCCGATGGGAAGGGACGAACGAGGCGGTGCGGCCGCTGGTGTAGCCGCTGCTCCGGCTTCGGCCGACCATTCCATCCCCGGTATGATGTTGCTGCCGATCGCATAGAGGATGAGCAGGGCGGGGACGGCGACAAATCCGCCGACCGGCCCCCAGATCCAGAGCCAGAAGGCGAGCGCGAGAAAGATGACGAATGGATTGAGCGTGAGTGTCCGTCCGAGCACCGTCGGAGTAACGAACTGCGACTCGATCAGATGAAGCGCCAGGAACACGATGACGGGAAGGAGCGTCGCGCCGAGCGTATCAAAGCTGACGACGCCGACGGCGAGCAGGATCACCGCCATCACCGCGGGACCGATATAGATGACGAAGTTCAGCACGCCGGCGAGCGCGCCCCAGATCGCCGGGGAGGGCACGCCGATCGCCCATAAAGCCAGCGTGACCGCTATGCCCTGGCCGATGTTCACGACCGTTATCGACAGGAGATAGCGCGAGACCAGATATTCAACGTCCCGGAAGATGTGGGCGACCCGCCAGCGCAGGCGCCGGTCGAAACAGAGGCGCAGTGCCGCGTCCCGGGTCCGGTGGCGCGTGGCCACGAAGAAATACCTGCCGGCGAAGAACAGGATGATCTGCGCCACCACCGCAGGCGCCAGGACCGCCACGTTTTCCACCGGCGAGCCGTTGTCGACGGAGACGGTGACATTGGAGCCGCCGGTGACGTTGCGCAGCTGATCGCGCATATGGGCGATGGCGTTGAGCGGAGCCCTGATCTGCGAAAGATGGAACTGGAGTTGGCGCCAGACCTCCGGCAGCCGGTCGAACCAGAAGGCCAGCGGCGCCGTTAGCGCGAAAGCGAGAGCGCAAAGGCACAACAGGAAAGCGAGGACGACAAGGAGGGAGGAAAGGGCCGGCGGCGCCCCCCGGCTCTCGATCTTCGATGCGACGGGGCCCAGCATCAGGCCGATGACAATGCCGAGCGTGATCGGCTCGAGGATCAGCCGGCCTGCATGAAGCGCGAATACGAACGTGATGAGCCCGACGAAGAGCACCGCTGCCCGGGCGCCATTCGAAAGAAGCAGCTCGAAACTCGATTTCGGCGGCAGCCGGACGATCGGGGGCTTCTTGCGGGCATGAACGCTCATCTAGGCATGATGTTTCCGGGTTGGTTCGGCTCAACGTCGGCAGCCATTTTTCGTTCCATCTTGAGGAACTTACCTTGCCTACAAACGTTATGGCTGTTCACAAAGAGGAGGACATCAGATGGTTGCACCCGCCGGCGCCGGAAAGACACAGAACGATGCCAGGCGCAGCGCCGCCGAACTCGAGGCGCAGATCGAAATCCTGCGCGCCGAAGTGGCGAGGCTTTCCGAACAGCTCGAACGTTCCGGCGACATCTCGGTCCGCGCCATGAAGAAGGCCGCCGCCGCCGGCGTCGACCAGCTGAAAGCGCAGGGCGAGGCGGCCTACGAGGGACTGCGCGCCAACGCCCGCGACCTCGAGGGACAGATATACGCGACGGTTCGCGAGAAGCCGGCAACCTCGTTGGCGATCGCGGCCGGGCTCGGCTTTCTGCTAGCCATCATGGCGAGGCGGTAATCGCGCATGCTGGCGTCGCTCATCCGCTTGCTGGCGAGCGGAGAATTGGCCGACGTCTTCGGCAGGATCCGGCGCGCCGTCGTCATCTATATGCTGGCGGCTGCCGCGGTGGCGTGCGGCCTCGGTTTCCTGCTGGCGGCCGGCTTCATGGCGGCTGAAAGTCGTTTCGGCCCGATCGCCGCCGCAATCGGGTTCGGCATCGGCTTCCTGATCCTGGCGCTGCTGGTGGTTGGCATCCACGCCGCCGTCGAGGCCAGCGCAAGAGCACGACGGCGGCGGAAGGCCCGCGCGACCGAGCTGTCGGGCGTGCTGGGCGCAGCCGCTCTCGCCGCCTTGCCGTCGCTTCTCCGCTCGCGGCTCGGGCTCTTCGAACTGCTGGCGCCTTTCGCCGCCATAGCCGCCTACGAGATCTATAAGGAGAACCGAAAACGCGGACCGCGTCATCCGGAGAGCATGGACCCGGACAGCTGATCTGAGCGAGCGATGGAACCATCTCCCTGCCGGCACATTGCCCGGAGAGGCGGGTATCGGTTTCCATCCAGGGAGGATGGCGTGGAAAAGAAAGTCGACGCTGAGAAGGCCAAGCAGGGCCGGTGGGGCATGCAAGTGCTGCTGATACTGATCTGCGGGCTGATATTGGCCGGCATCGTCTGGTTCGGCGTGGAGATCTACGGCGAGCACCTCGCGAAAGAGCCGGCAGCCGTCCACATGAACAACGGCTAGGGATCGGGTTTGCCTTCGCTTTAGCGGGCCGGCGCCAGCACCTTGAGCGCGCCTGGATGGATGCGCAGTTCCGTCTCCTTGGCGAGCGGAAGCAGTTCCCCGTCGATGACGCAGCGCTGATGCCGCCGGCTTTCGATCTTCAGCAATACGGTCTCGGTTTCATGGATTTCGACCTGTTCGCTGGCGCGCCAGCGGCCGAGAGCCGCCGTCAGGCAGAGCAGCAGAAGATGGCGGCGATGCCGCGCGCTGGTGATATAGACGCCCAGAACACCGCCGTCCGGCCTGTCCGCATAAGGCAGGTGCCCCTCCCCATAAAGATTGTTCGAGACGGAAATTCCCGCGGTCGTCGCGACCACTTCCGTGTGCGGCATTTTCAGCGTCACCTTGAGCCGCGTCGGGTTGCGGATCGTATCGAGCGCGGCGCGCAGCGAGGCCCGGATCTTTCCCAGTCTCGACGAGAACGCCATGCGCGAGCGCATCTCGACGATGCGGGGGTGCATGCCGACGGAAAACTGGTGGACGAAGGGCCTGCCGTTCGCCGTGGCGATATCGACCCGGCGGATTTGCCCCGTCGCAAACGCCTCCACCGCCGCATCGAGCGAAAGCGGGATGCCGAGCGATCTCGCAAACAGGTTCATCGTGCCGGCCGGCAGGGGCGCCAGCGCCATCTTGCTGTCGAGAACGCTCGCCGCGGCGGCCGAGATGGTGCCGTCGCCGCCGCCGGCCATGAGGATGTCGGCGGAGCCGTCCCGCGCCGCATCCTTGAGGGCGGCAACCACATCCTTGCCGGCGACGAGCCGCAGGGTGGCGCTATGCCCGGCGTCCTGCAATGCGCGGCACGCACGTTCTCCGAACGCTCTCGCGTCCATCGACCGGAGCGTGCCGCCATCCTTGTTGAGGACCACCAGAAACTTCATTCGCTTCCTCGGAACCCGCGCTCACGGGCAACAGCGTAGGGCGGTGTCGGGCGATGCGCTACCGCGATTGAGGAACAAGTATTGGTTGATGGACGTTTCGCAACCGTAGAGGCCGCGCTTTGAACTTTCCTGGACAGTCCGGTCGAAGCGCGGCCCCGTACATGGAACATGCACAAGGAGAGACATATCATGATCCGCACCCTGCTGACGACTACTGCTGTCGCCGGATTCTTGGTGACGGGCGCGTTCACTTCGCAGGCGCTCGCGCAAGCGAAGCAGCCGGCAACCCCCGACAGCACGACGACTACCGCGCCGAAAAACGACACCGCCTCCAAGCAAGCCACGCCTCCCGGAATGAAAACGGCCGAGGAGGTGAAAGCGAAAGACCAGGCGCAGGATGGCGGCCACATCGCCTCGACCCTGATGGGCGCCACGGTCTACAACAGCCCCGACAAGAACGCCCAGAGCATCGGCAAGGTCGATGATCTGGTGATCAACAAGGACGGCAAGATCGCCTCCGTGGTCGTTGGAGTGGGCGGCTTCCTCGGGATCGGCTCGAAGGATGTCGCCATCGACTATTCCCAGGTGAAATGGGAACAGGGCAACGGCTCCTGGTGGATCGTGGTGGCGACGACGGCGGACCAGCTGAAGGCTCTGCCGGATTTCGATCCGAAGCCCTATCAGGCCGCGCCCGCCGCGAATGACACCACCACCACCAGCTCAACCGGCGGCATGGCGCCTTCCGCGGGCATGGGCACGTCGGGCATGAACGCCCCGTCGACCGGCGGCGGAGCCGCCACGACGCCCGACACCAGCGCCCCCAAGAAGCAGTAAAGGCGCTGTAGCAGCAATCGGCCGCGTACGGCGGCCGAGACGGTTAAACGAGCCACGCAACTCAGGAGGGCCCGCTACGGCGGGCCTTCGGTTGCGCCCCGCGTCTCGTCCTATCCATATGTGACAGCACATTGATATGTGTGCCGCTCCCCTTTGCGTATGCGGGCCGTACCGTCGCCGGCCTGTCGCGCACGTCGGACGGCAAGATCCAGAACTTCAGGCTGCGCCAACTGGCGGCGGACCCGTTTTATAGCGCGCTCAGGCTGACCTTGAGCCGGTCGAGGAGCCGGTAAAGGATAACCCGATCCTCGAGATCGAAATCCACGAGCGCAGCCGCATAGAAATCCTCGATCGCGGGCTGCATTCGAACCCAAAGGGCGCGACCCTCAGTGGTGAGGCGGATCCGGCGGATGCGGCCGTCTCCCACGTCCCTGATGCGCTCGATCCATTTGCGGTGCTCGAGCCGGTCGAGCACCGGAGTGAGGTTCTGGCGCGTAACGAGCAGGAATTCGATCAATTCCTTCACGGTCATGCCGGATCTGGCGGCAGGGCGTGCCAGGGCGCCGAGAACGGCCCATTGCTGGGTCGTCGCGCCGAACTCCGACATGAACCGCGTGCCGATCTTATGCATCAGGTTCGAGCTCTGATAGAGCCGGAAGAACACCCGGTTGGCGACATCCAGCCCGGCCGGGCTGGTCTTTTCGGCTGCCATCGGTTGTGTCGTGAATTGCGCCATCAAGACCCGTCCGAAGAAGATGCATCAATGCATTGCCATTCTGCCGCTTATACCCTGGCGTTCTGCATCGGACCAGGCAAAAATGAGGCTGTCGTGGGCGCGTTGTAAGCCACCACCTGATGATTGCGGCAACGTGCGCTGCGACTCGGCGACAGCCCCATTTTCGCGAGCCTGAACGGTCGGGTGGCTGTTCTCGACCGCGATCCCGAGGCCGTGCAGGTGAACGCTGCCGGCGGACGGCCAAGACACTTGCCTGCGACGTCGCCGAGCGCGACCTTGTCATGCCCGGCTGAGCGCCCGAACCTGCCCGCGGCATTGCAAGGAGACCGACATGAACGAATACGAGGACATCCTCTACGAGGAACGGCCGGACGGCGTGGCCAGGATCACCATCAACCGGCCCGAGCGCTACAATGCCTTTCGCGCCCAGACCGTCGAGGAACTGATCGACGCGTTCCAGCGTGCCGGCTGGAACCGCGATATCAGCGTTATCGTGCTGACCGGAGCGGGGGACAAGGCCTTTTGCACCGGCGGCGACCAGAGCGCTCATGAGGGACAATATGACGGGCGCGGCACCATCGGCCTCCCGATCGAGGAACTGCAAGGGCTGATCCGCGACGTACCGAAGCCGGTCATAGCGCGCGTCAACGGTTTCGCCATCGGCGGCGGCCATGTGCTCAACACGGTCTGCGACCTCACCATCGCATCGGACAGGGCTGAGTTCGGTCAGGCCGGGCCGAGGGTCGGCTCCGTCGATCCGGGCTTCAGCACCGCTTATCTTGCGCGGCTCGTCGGCGAGAAGAAGGCGCGCGAGATCTGGTATCTGTGCCGTCGCTACACCGCCGCCGAGGCAGTCGCGATGGGTCTTGCCAATGTCGCCGTTCCGCACGAGGAACTCGACGCGGAGGTCGACCGCTGGTGCGCCGAAATCCTGGCCAAGAGTCCGACGGCGATCGCGCTCGCCAAACGATCTTTCAACGCCGACACCGAAAGCATCCGCGGCATATCGAGCATGGGGATGCACGCGGTCAGCCTCTATTATGACACGGAGGAATCGAAGGAGGGCGCCCGGGCTTTCCGCGAGAAGCGGCCGCCCGATTTTCGCAGATACGCGCGCCGCAAATCCGAGTGAGGGCACGCCACCTTGTTTCGAGCCCGGTTGCGCTGCCGCCGTGGACCAAGCCGCGTGCCGCGGACTTGCCCCGCTTTCGCGCAATGGCTACATGTCGCGCTGTCACGGGGAGAGCCGGCATGCTCGCACTTATCCAAACGATCGTTTTGGCGCTCGACATCTACTGGTGGATCATCATCGGCGCGGCCATATTTTCCTGGCTCTATGCGTTCAACGTCGTCAATCCGCGCAACGAGTTCGTCGGAATGATCGGCAACATGCTCTTCCGCCTGACCGATCCGGTGCTGCGGCCGATCCGGCGCTATCTGCCGGACCTGGGCGGCATCGACATCTCGCCGATCATCCTGCTCCTCGTCATCTTTTTCATCCGCCAGTTTCTGCTGACGACCGTTGCGCCCATGATCCTCTGAGGCGCGCCATGGCGCAGAAGAAGGCCTTCGAGGTCGACAAATGGCTCGCTCGGCCGGATCCTGCATTCCGGCTGGTTCTGGTCTACGGCCCCGATCGCGGCCTCGTCTCGGAGCGGGCCCGCGCATTCGCGGCCGGGACGGGCCTGCCGCTCGACGACCCCTTCGCCGTGGTGCGGCTCGAGGCGAACGAGCTCGACCAGCAGCCTGGCCGGCTCGAGGACGAGGCGCGCACCGTGCCCATGTTCGCGGCGAACCGGCTCATCTGGGTCGCCAATGCCGGAGCCCAGAAGAATCTGGCGGCCGACGCCAAGCGGCTCGCCGACAACCCGCCGGCCGATGCGATCATCCTGATCGAAGCGGGCGAACTCAAGAAGAACGCCGCCCTTCGCACCGCGGTCGAAAGCGCGTCGGCAGGCATGGCGCTGCCCTGCTACGCCGATGACGCCAAGGCCATCGACCTTCTCATCGACGAGGAGATGTCCAGGGCGGGCATGACGATCGGCTTGGAGGCGCGGCAGCTCCTGAAGGCCAGCCTGGGCGGCGATCGGCTGGCGAGCCGCGGCGAGATCGCCAAGCTGGTTCTCTACTGCCTGGACAAGGGACGGGTCGAACTGGAGGACGTTCTCGCAAGCACGGGGGACGTCTCGGCTTCCTCGAATGACGAGGCGGTCGATGCCGTTCTGCTCGGGAAACCGGCCGAGCTCGACCTGGCGCTCAGCCGCCATGCCGCCGCCGGCGGTCAGCCTTTCCAGATGCTCGCCTCGGCGATGCGCCAGTTCCAGAGCCTGCAGGCCATGCGGGAAGCCATGGAAGGAAAGGGCCAATCGGCTGCCGCCGCCCTCGCATCGGCGCGGCCGCCGGTCTTCTTCGCTCGCAAGAAGGCTGTCGAGGCGGCGCTGGAGCGCTTTGACGGTAAGGCCGTGGCCGGAGCGCTCGATCGACTGCGCGACGCGGTTCTGCGGACCCGCCGGCGCCCCGATCTGGCCAAGGCGGTCGTCGAGAGGACGCTGCTCGCGCTGACGCTGGAAGGAAGGCGATCCCGCCGCTAGAGCTCACGCTCAGTGCGAAAATGCCAAGCGATTTGCCGGCTAATGGTCATCAGCCTTTAAGCCGGCGGCAGAGATCGTCGAGCTGTTCGAGCGTCCGATAACCGATCCGGACCTCGCCGCCCTTCTGCCGGTGGCGGATTTCCACGTTGAGGCCGATCACGTCGGCAAGGAGCTTTTCCAGCGCGGCCGTGTCCGGGTCCTTTTCGGGCCGGCTAGCCGCGGCCTTCGCGGCGGGGCTGCGCTCCGGTTCCTGCGCCAACGCCTCCGCCTGGCGCACGGACAGGCCACCCTCGACGATCCGGCGCGCCAGCGCCGCGGGGTCCTCCGCGGTGACCAGGGTCCGTGCGTGTCCGGCGGACAGCACGCCCTCGACGAGCATCCCGCGCACGTCTTCCGGCAGCTTCAGCAGCCGCAGCGTGTTGGCGACATGGCTCCGGCTCTTGCCGATCACCTGGCCGAGATCTGCCTGCGTATAGCCGTGCTCGTCGATAAGCTGCTGGAATCCCAGGGCTTCCTCGACCGGATTGAGGTCGGCGCGCTGGATGTTCTCCACGATTGCCAGTTCCAGCGCCTCGCGGTCGCCGACATTGCGGATGATTGCCGGTATCTCCGCCATCCCGGCAAGCTGTGCTGCTCTCCAGCGCCTTTCCCCGGCGATGATTTCGTAACGCCCGTTGACCTGCGCCGGACGCACCACCACCGGCTGCACCACGCCGTGCTCGCGGATCGACTGGCAGAGGTCGGCCAGTTCCTCGTCGCTGAAGCGTCGGCGCGGATTGCGCGGATTGGGCGAGATCAGCTCTATCGGCAGGCCTCTGTCGGCCGGTACGGAGGGGGCCGCCGGCGTGGCCGGCTGATCCATGTCGCCGATCAGCGCGGCAAGTCCGCGCCCAAGGCGTCGTCTGGAAGCATCTTCGTTCATCTTCATGCCCCTGGCGGAATTCTTTATGCCGCGCGCAGCCGGCGTTCGCGACGGATCACCTCCGACGCAAGCTGGAGATAGGCCTGGCTGCCCGAGCACTTGAGATCGTAGAGGATAGCCGGCTTACCGAATGACGGCGCCTCCGACACCCGGACGTTCCTTGGGATGATCGTGTCGTACACCGTCTCGCCCATATGCGCCCGAACGTCCTCGACGACCTGGTTCGCCAGATTGTTGCGGCCGTCATACATGGTCATGACGATGCCCTGAATGGTGAGCTGCGGATTGACCGTGCGCCGCACCTGCTCGACGGTTTCGAGCAGCTGGCTCAACCCTTCCAGCGCGAAGAACTCGCATTGCAGCGGCACCAGCACCGAATGGGCCGCCGCCATCGAGTTCAGCGTCAAAAGATTGAGGGAAGGTGGACAGTCGATGAGGACATAGGAAAAGGCGCCGGGCTCCCCGGCGTTGCGGCGAAGCGCGGACTTCAGCTTCAGCACACGGTCGGCGGAGGAGGCGATCTCCATCTCGACGCCAAGCAGATCGAGCGTGGAGGGTATGATCGACAGGCCGGGCACCACCGTTGCGACGGCCGCATCGGCCACTTCCGCGCTACCGACGATGACGTCATAGGACGAGATTTCGCGGTTCCGGCGGTCGATGCCGAGGCCGGTGCTGGCGTTCCCCTGCGGGTCCAGATCGATGATGAGGACGCGTTCGCCGATCGCGGCCAGCGCCGTTGCGAGATTGATGGCGGTCGTGGTCTTGCCGACGCCGCCCTTCTGATTGGCGACGGTGATGATTCGGGGTCCGTTAATCATGGCCTCGCGCCATCGTTGCACACATCCGGCATGGCTTCAGCGAAGATCGAGATTGCAAATCTCGAGGATCACTCCTTCGTGATCGACCATGCTTCGGTGTTCTACCAGATCGAAATGCCAGGCGTCACGGGCTTCTTCTATTTCGGTGGCGTAATCCCGGCCTTTGTGAAAGAGGCCGCGAGCCCCCGCTTTCAGCCACGGCTCGGCGAGGCCGAGCAACTCCGAGAGCGGCGCCAGTGCCCTCGCACTTACGATTTCAGGGGCGTCCACGGCTGGATAGGCGTCCTCGATCCGGATCGCGAGCACGGTAGCGCATTCGGCAGATGCCAACGCCGTCTTCAGGAAAGCCGCCTTTTTCCGATTGCTTTCGACGAGGTGGATACGAAAAAGCGGCCGATCGCAAAGCAGGATGGCCACGACGGCTCCTGGAAAGCCGCCCCCCGAGCCAATATCCAGCCAGCGCGTCGTTTCAGGTGCGAATCGAACGAGCTGCGCGCTATCGAGGATATGGCGGGTCCACAGCTGATCGAGTTGGGATGGCGCGGCTAGGTTGATGCGCGCCGACCACCGCAGGAACTGCCGCTCGAATTCCGATAGCCGATCTACCGTTTCACGTGAAACATCGCCGGCCACTCGCTGCAAAGCGGCGAGGCGATCCTCGCTCAAGCCATGGCTCCGGGCGCCTGCTCATGCATCTGCGCATGCGACAGGACGATGGCCAGCGCCGCCGGCGTCATTCCTTCGATTTTCTGCGCTTCCGCCAGCGAACTCGGCTTTCGGGCCGTCAGTTTCTGCCGGAGCTCATTCGAAAGTCCGGCCATGCCCGCGTAGTCGAGGTCGAGGGGGATGGTCCGCATTTCCTCGCGCTTCAGCAAGGCCACATCCGCCGATTGACGATCGAGATAGACCGAATAGCGCGCATCCGTCTCGAGCCGTTCGGCCGCGCGGGGGGGAACGGCGCGCAATTCCGGCCAGATTTCCTTCAACCGCTCGAAGCTGAGATCCGAGTGGCTGAGAAGGTCGAAGGCGCTGCGGCGAATGCCGTCCTGGTTGAGTTCAAGCCCCTTCTTTCGCGCCTCGCTGGGCGTAAGCGTCAGCCCGTCGAGGAGCGCGCGTGCGCGATCGAGTTCCTGCTTCCTCGCCTCGAACCGAGCCGCGCGGGCATGGGACGCGATGCCGAGTTCCATCGCCAGCGGCGTCAGCCGCTCATCCGCATTGTCCGCCCGCAGCGATAGCCGGTACTCGGCTCGCGACGTGAACATGCGATAGGGCTCGCTCACGCCGCGCGTGGTCAGATCGTCGATCATCACGCCGATGTAGCTGTCGCCGCGGCTGAACCGGACGCCTTCCTTGCCGTCGGCGCACCGTGCGGCATTGATGCCGGCGACGATCCCCTGCGCCGCTGCCTCCTCATAGCCGGTCGTACCGTTGATCTGCCCCGCCAGGAAGAGGCCACGCAGCCTTCGCGTTTCCAGCGTCGGCTCCAGTTCACGCGGATCGATATGGTCATACTCGATTGCGTAGCCCGGCTGCAGCATGCGCACATGCTCGAGTCCCGGTATGGTCGCGAGAAGCTGGAGTTGAGCATCCTCCGGAAGCGACGTCGAGATGCCGTTCGGGTAGACCGTATCGTCATCCAGCCCTTCCGGCTCCAGGAATATCTGATGTCCGTCCCGGTCGCCGAACTTGACGATCTTGTCTTCGATCGAAGGGCAATAGCGCGGGCCAACGCCCTCGATCGCGCCGGAATACATGGCCGAACGGTGCAGATGTTCGCGGACGACGGCATGCGTGCGCGCCGTCGTCCGCGTGATCCCGCACTCGATCTGCCGGTTCGCGATCCGGTCCGTCATCAGGGAAAACGGCACCGGGTCCGAATCGGCTTCCTGGCGGCCAACCGCCGTCCAGTCGATGGTGCGCCCGTCGAGCCGCGGCGGCGTCCCGGTCTTGAGCCGCCCTAGCCGAAACCCGGCCCGTCCCATCGCCGACGACAGGCTCGTTGCGGCTTTTTCGTGAATGCGCCCGGCCAGTATGCGCCGCTCGCCGATGTGGATCAACCCGCGCAGAAACGTCCCGGTGGTAAGAACGAGGGCGCCGCAGGCGATTTCCGCCCCATCCGCGAGCCGGACCGACCGAACCCGGTCGTTCTCGACACGGAAATCCACGATCTCGCCGAGAACGACGTCCATCGAGGGGTGCCCCCC
Source organism: Rhizobiaceae bacterium (assembly GCA_051959385.1). Taxonomy (GTDB): domain Bacteria; phylum Pseudomonadota; class Alphaproteobacteria; order Rhizobiales; family Rhizobiaceae; genus Mesorhizobium_L. The sequence continues at coordinate 39,288 of JBQCFH010000252.1, forward strand.
AATGGCCGTCTGCATTGCCTGCCGGTAAAGCTTTCGGTCGGCCTGCGTGCGCGGTCCGCGCACCGCCGGGCCCTTGCGCCTGTTCAGAAGCCGAAACTGGATGCCCGCGGCGTCGGCGATGCGGCCCATCAGGCCATCGAGCGCATCGACCTCGCGTACCAGTTGGCCCTTTCCCAGTCCGCCGATTGCCGGGTTGCAGGACATGGCCCCGATCGTCTCGAAGGACATGGTGACCAGAGCCGTCGCAGCGCCGGAGCGCGCGGCGGCCGACGCGGCTTCGCAGCCGGCGTGCCCGCCGCCGACGACGATGACGTCATAACGAGCTTTCGGATCGGATATCGCCATGCGCCGGAGCAATGTTCAAATCAGGCTACGCTGTCAAGCACGCCGTTTCACGTGAAACACGGTCCACTCAAGGCAGCCCGGTTTCACGTGAATCATGCGCCATCCAACGCAGTCACTTTCCGATGCAGAAATCGGCAAAGATCGCGCCCAGCAGTTCCTCGACATCGACGGCGCCGATGATGCGGCCGAGCGCATCGCCGGCGAGCCGCAGTTCCTCCGCCCGCGTCTCGAGGGCGCCCCGCCCAGAGAGCGCATTTTCCAGATGTTCCTTGCATGCCATCAGCAACGCCACATGCCTGGATTTCGACGGCAACACAGCGGTCACCGACGCCGCCTCCGCCGCTACTCGTGCCAAGTTTTCGACCAGCGTCTCGATGCCGGCGCCTGTGCGGGTCGAGATGCAGTAGTCATATCCGTTGGTCCGCTCACTAGCACCCACCAAATCGGCCTTTGTTCCGACATGCCAGACCGGAACGCTGCCGAATCTATCTTTGATCTCACGCTGGTCGACAAGATCGGTCAGCAAAAGAACGAGATCAGCCGCTGCGGCGCGTTCTCTCGCGCGCTCGATTCCGATCGTTTCGACTCGCCCCGCACTCTCGCGCAGCCCGGCGGTGTCGGTGACCACCACCTTGACGCCTTCGAGGTCAAGCGGAACATCGATCAGGTCCCGGGTCGTGCCTGCCTCTTCCGTCACGATCGCGGCCTCGCGTGCGGCGAGCGCGTTGAGCAGGCTGGATTTGCCGGCGTTCGGGGCGCCGACGATCACCACCTTGAAACCGTCCCGTATGATTTCTGCCCGGTGATAGGACGCAAGGTGCGCTTCGATTTCGCCGACAAGCGCGCGCAGATCAGGCCAGGCGATTTCCGAAGGCGCCTCGCCGACATCGCCTTCGTCGGCGAAGTCGAGCTCCGCTTCGACCATAGCTCGCCCATGAAGAATGCGCTGCCGCCAGCCCTGGTAAAGTGCCGCCTGCCGGCCGCCGGCGTTGGCCAGAGCGAACCGCCGCTGCGTCTCCGTCTCGGCCGAAATCAGATCGCCAAGCGCCTCGGCCCCCGTCAGGTCCATCTTGCCGTTGAGGAAGGCGCGTCGGGTGAACTCTCCCGCTTCCGCCTGCCGCAAGCCGGCAAGCGCGGACAGGCGTTTCAAGACCGCCTCCACCACCGCCCTGCCGCCATGCAGATGCAGTTCCGCCACGTCCTCGCCGGTGAAGCTTTTCGGTCCGGCGAAGAACAGCACAACGCCCCTGTCGATGATCGTGCCGTCGCCCGCCCGGATGGCCTTAACGGTCGCCAGCCGCTCCGCCGGAACGCCGCACAGGCTCCGCAGGGCCTCGCGCGCCGCCGGCCCGGAAATGCGGATGATTGCGACGCCGGAAGGAAGCGAGCCGCTCGACAGGGCGAAGATCGTATCGCGAAATGTCATCCGTCCTGCCGTGTGCCGCTGCCCAACTTGCTCTATCTATGGGTGAACCTGGAGACCCGCCATGCCCTTGCCCGCCGAAAACCTGCTCGCCGCCGAAGCGAGCCCCTATCTTCGGCAGCACAAGGACAACCCCGTCCATTGGCGGCCCTGGTCAACGGAAGCGCTCGCCGAGGCGCGCGAGACCGACCGTCCGATCCTCCTCTCTGTCGGCTACGCCGCCTGCCACTGGTGCCATGTCATGGCACATGAAAGCTTCGAGGACGAGTCCGTCGCCGCGGTGATGAACCGCCTCTTCGTCAACATCAAGGTGGACCGCGAGGAACGGCCCGACATCGACCAGATCTACATGGCCGCGCTGAGCGCAACCGGCGAACAGGGCGGCTGGCCGCTCACTATGTTCCTCACCCCCGATGCCCAGCCCTTCTGGGGCGGCACGTATTTTCCGAAGGAGCCGCGTTACGGCCGTCCGGGTTTCACGCAGGTGCTCGAGGCCATCCATCGGGCCTGGCAGGAAAAGCGCGACGAGATCACGGCCGACGCGGGCAGGTTGACGGCGCATGTCGCGGCGCAAATCGGCCAGAGCCGAGACCCGTCTCCGCTTTCCGAGCGCCAGCTCGACGCGCTCGCCGAACCGTATCTTGCCGCGATCGATCCTGAGAAGGGCGGCCTCAGGGGAGCGCCGAAATTCCCCAACGCGCCGATCATGACCACGCTGTGGCTGAAATGGCTGCAGAGCGGCGACATCCGCTACCGCGACGCCGTCCTGCACTCCTTGCGATCCATGCTCAACGGCGGGATTTACGACCATGTCGGCGGCGGCCTGTGCCGCTACTCCACCGACGCGGATTGGATCGTCCCGCATTTCGAGAAGATGCTCTACGACAACGCCCAACTCCTGCTGCTCTGCGGCTGGGCTTACTGCGTCACCGAGGCCAAATTGTTCCAGAGCCGAATCGAAAGTACGATCGCCTGGCTCCTGCGCGAGATGCGAACCGAAGGCGGCGCCTTCGCCTCCAGCCTCGACGCCGACAGCGAGGGCGAAGAAGGCAAGTTCTACACCTGGAACCGTGAGGAAATAGAATCGGCGCTGGGCGACGACACAGGCGCCTTCCTTCAGGCCTATTCCCTGGCCAGCCCGCCCAATTGGGAAGGCCATCCCATCCTGCGCGCCGCGTCCGAACTGCCGGATGCAGCCTGTGATGACCGATCGCCTCTCCTCGAGAAACTTCGCTTGCGGCGGGAAGATCGGGTCCGCCCCGGTCGTGACGACAAGGTCCTCGTCGATTGGAACGGCCTCGCCATCCGCGCCCTGGCGCAATGCGCACGCCAATTCAGCCGCTCCGACTGGCTCGAAGCGGCTGAAAAAGCCTATCGAGCCGTAGCCGAATCGATGCGCGACGGCCGGCTGCCACACTCGATCCTCGGCGAACGAAAACTCTATCCCGGAATTTCCAGCGACTATGCCGCGATGATGAATGCGGCGATCTCGCTTTACGATGCGACCGCCAATGCCGGCTATCTCGCGGATGCCCGCCGCATGCTCGTGGCACTGGACGAATGGCATGCCGATCCGGCCGGGACAGGCTATTATCTGTCGGCCTCCGATAGCTCGGACGTGATCATCCGCGTGCGCGGCGACGTCGACGAAGCGATGCCGTCCGCGACGGCGCAGATTGTGGAGGCTCTCGCCCGCCTCGCCTCCGCTTCAGGCGGTCCGGATTTGGCCGCAAAGGTATTCAATGCCGCGGCCTCAGCAGTCGGGCGGGCGGCGCATCAGCGCTACGGTCAATCCGGCATCGTCAACACGATCCCGTTGGTCCTTCAGCCACGCAAGCTGGTGATGGTCGAGCCGGATGGGGCACCGCTCTTCGTTCCGGAGGCGAATCGAATGCCCGACCCTCGGCGCATCGACGTCACCGTTTCGGTTTCCGAAACCGCGGAACGACTCGCGCTGCCCGGCGGCGCCGAAATCGATCCTTCGAAACCGGCGGCCTATCTCTGCATCGGCATGACTTGCCTGCCGCCGATTACCGATCCGACGGAATTGCGGCAGGCGCTGAGTCCCTCGCCGCAAGCCGACTAGGTGTTCATCGAATCGAAGAAGTCGTTGTTGGTCTTGGTCTGCTTCAGCTTGTCGATCAGGAACTCGATCGCGTCCGTCGTTCCCATGGGCGCCAGGATGCGGCGCAACACAAAAATCTTCTGCAAATCCTGCC
>JBQCFH010000253.1:0-9019 GCA_051959385.1 Rhizobiaceae bacterium
CGTCCCGAATGTCGGCTACGAGACGCTGCTGCTCGATGTCATGTGCGGCGACCAGACGCTTTTCATGCGCGCCGACATGGTCGAGCAGACATGGCGCATCGTCCAGCCCATGCTGGATGCCTGGGCGGCGGAGAAGGCGGATTTCCCGAACTATGATTCCGGCAGCGCCGGTCCGAAGGCGGCGGACAAGCTGCTGGCGGATTCCGGCAAGCGCACCTGGCGGCCGCTCGAGGCGCCCGCGAAGGATAAAGGCAAGAACTGAACGGAGCGGGGTATGGGCGCTGCTCCCGCCATCGGCCTTCTTGAGTATCCCGCCTAGCTGATGTCTGTTTGGCTATGCTTGCCGGAAACGACTCGCGCACGGAGACGGACCAGGCGCTGCTGGAGCGCTTCCAGCGCGGCGCCTTCGACTATTTCCTGCGCTGGTCGAACCCGGAGAACGGGCTGGTCGCCGACACCTCGCGCGACAATTCTCCCTGCTCGATCGCCGTCGTCGGTTTCGCGCTCTCCTGCTATCCGGTGGCGGTCGAGCGTGGCTGGATGAGCCGCGCCGATGCCGCCCGGCGCACGCTCAGGACACTGGATTTTTTCTGGAACAGCCTCCAGTCGTCGGACCCCGACGCCACCGGCTACAACGGGTTCTACTATCACTTCATCGACATGGAGCGAGGCCGCCGCGTCTGGAACTGCGAGCTTTCCCTTGTCGATACGGCGCTTCTTCTGGCAGGCGCCCTTGCCGCGGCGAGCTATTTTTCCAAGGCAGACGAGAGGGAAACCGCGATCCGCGCCCGCGCCGACGCGCTCTACAGGCGCGCCGACTGGCGATGGGCGATGGGCGGCGAGGCCACGCTGAGGCAGGGCTGGAAGCCGGAGACGGGTTTCCTGCATTATGGCTGGGAGGGCTACAACGAGGCGACGATCCTCTATGTGCTGGCGCTGGCCTCGCCGGAAAGCCCGCTCCCCGACGAAGCCTACGCCAGCTGGACGACGACCTACCAGTGGGAGAACATCTACGGCTACGACCTGCTCTATGGCGGCCCGCTGTTCATGCATCAATATTCGCACGCATGGATCGACTTCGCCGGCATCCGCGACGACTTCATGCGCGAGAAGAACTGTGATTATGCCGAGAACAGCCGCCGGGCCACGCTCGTCCACCGCGAATATGCCCGTCGCAACCCGCATTCCTTTGCGGGATACGGCAAGGATTTCTGGGGCCTGACGGCGAATGACGGGCCGGGCGGCCTGCGGATCGAGATCGGCGGGCTGCATCGTACCTTCTTCGGCTATGCGGCGCGCGGCGCGCCTTTCGGACCGGACGACGGCACCGTCGCGCCCTGGGCCCCGCTCGGGTCGCTGCCCTTCGCGCCGGAAGAGGCGGTCGCGGCGCTCCGTCATTTCTGCGCGCTCTACCCCGACCAAGTGCGCGAGAATATGCTGCCGAGCGCGGTGAATCCGACGCTGGCCGGACAGGCGGGCTGCGGCGCCGCGGGCTGGGTGTCGGCAGGCTATTACGGCCTCGACCAGGGGCTCGTGGTCATGATGATCGAGAATTACCGCACCGGCCTGATCTGGAAGCTGATGAAGGAGAGCCCCATCATCAGGAAAGGTCTCGAACGCGCGGGCTTCCGCGGGGGCTGGCTGGCGCGGCAAGCCTTCGGAAGCTGACGGGAGGTGGCGATGCTGGATCGGACAAGAGGGCCCAGTTCCTTCCCCGTCGACCGCAGCGATCTCGAACATCTCGAAAGCGCCCGCCCGCGCGACTGGCGCAATCCCGAGCCGGCTCCTTGCTACAATCTTGTCGTGATCGGAGGCGGGCCGGCCGGTCTCGTCGCCGCGCGCGGGGCGGTTGCCTTCGGCGCCAGGGTGGCGCTGATCGAGGACGACATGATCGGCGGCGATTGCCTTAACGTCGGCTGCGTTCCCTCGAAGACGATCATCCGCACTTCCAGGCTCTATGCCGACATGGACAATGCCGAGCATTTCGGCGCCCGCCTGGATGGCGAGGTGGATATCGACTTCCCGCTCGTCATGGACCGCATGCGCCGCATCCGCCAGCGCATCAGCCGCGGCGATTCCGTCCGCCGCCTCGCGGAAGAGGGAATAGACGTCTTTTTCGGGCAGGGGCGGTTCATCGGGCCCGACACGATCGAGGTGGCCGAAGCCCGGCTGCGCTTCAGGAAGGCGATCGTGGCCACCGGCTCGTGCCCGCTGCGCCCCGACATCCCGGGCCTTGCCGAGGCCGGCTACCTCACCAACGAGAACGCCTTCAACCTGACCAGGCGGCCCTCCCGCCTGCTGGTCATCGGCGGCGGGCCGCTCGGCTGCGAGACGGCGCAGGCCTTCGCCAGGCTCGGCGTGAAAGTCACGATCGCCCAGAACGAGCCGAAATTCCTGCCCTGGGAAGAGCGCGACGCCGCCCAGATCGTATCGGACGCGCTTGCCCGTGACGGCGTCGAGGTGCGCCTCAACACCGGCGTGGTCGCCGTGCGCACGGAAGGCGGCGAAAAGATCGCGGACCTTGTCAATGCCGACTGGAAGTCCACCGTAGCCGTCGACGAGATCATTGTCGGCGTCGGCCGCTCGCCGAATGTCGAGGGGATCGGCCTCGAAGCGGCCGGCATCGAATATGATCCGGTCAAGGGGATAAAGGTCGACGATTTCCTGCGCACGACCAACCGCCGCGTCTATGCCGCGGGCGACGTTTGCCTGAAATACAAATTCACCCACATGGCCGACGCCAGCGCGAGAATTGCGGTGCGCAACGCGCTTTTCCTCGGCCGCGCGCGGATGAGCAGGCTGACCATCCCCTGGTGCACCTATACGGACCCGGAGATCGCCCATGTCGGCATGTATGTGATCGACGCGCGCGAGCGCGGCATCCCGGTCCGCACCTTCACCATTCTCATGCACGATGTCGACCGCGCCGTGACCGACGGCGAGGACGAAGGCTTCGTCAAAATCCATGTGAAGGAGGGGACGGACCGCATTCTCGGCGCGACGATCGTCGCACGCCATGCCGGCGAGATGATCAACGGCATTTCTCTGGCGATCGGCAGCGGCATGGGCCTGCGCGCGCTGGCCAATGTCATCCACACCTATCCGACCCAGGCCGAGGCGATAAAGATGGCGGCCGACGCCTACAACCGCACGCGCCTGACGCCGCTAGTCAAGGCGATCACCACGCGCTGGTTTTCCTGGATGCGATAGCTGCCGCTACTCCTCTCCCCCATGAAGAATGGGGGAGAGGAGTAGCGCGCTTACCTGCTCCGCCGCCGCTCCGAGGCGGGCTGGAAGGCGATGCGCGAGTGATAGGTGCAGTAGGGCCTGCTCTCCTGGGATTCATTGCCGCAGAAGCTGAAATCCTCCGCCAGCGGATCGCCGTTCGGCCATTTGCAGGTGTGCTCGGTCAATTCGATCAGCTTCAGGCGCCGCGAGATCGGCACGACGACATCCTCGATCGGCCTCGGAACCTGGCGAAGCTCGGGCTCCGCGTCGAACTCGACCTGAAGCGCGGTGGCGCCGATCGAGGTGGTGATCGGCCGCGAAGGCGTGCGCGGCGCCGACCGTACCGCTCCACCGCCATGCGCCGCCTTTTTCTGGCGGGCGGGAGCGGGAGTGGCGCGGCCGCGGCTCGAAAGCTTCAGCCGATGAACCTTCCCGATCACCGCGTTGCGGCTCACTCCGCCGAGCTGCGCCGCGATCTGGCTGGCGCTCAGCCCCTCCGACCACAGCTTTCTGAGAAGTTCGACACGCTCGTCCGTCCAGTTCATCAGGCACGCTCCTGTATGCGGCGTGCGGGAATCGGAATCCATTGTCGGCCCGACAAATGCCGGGTCGATACCACATCTATACGGTTGCTAGGTCCGCCGCACGAAATCTAGTTCTTCGCTGCTTGCAAATTACCTTATCGGCTGACTCGGTGACAAGAGTCGGCAAAGTTCGGCGAATCGGTTTTTTTGGTTTTCCCCAACTTGCCCGATTATGCTGTAGCCTGACTGCAACACTGGCCCACCGCTCGTCGAATCCGGTGCACGATGCTTGGGCCAGGCCGGCCGGCTTTGTTTGCGTCGCTTGCCGGCGGTTGTGCCATCGTCCAGGAACAGCAGGTAGGGGGCCATGTTTCCCTGCAAGCCGGGCTCGCGGCCGGCGGGCAATTGCGCCGCCTCGTGGCCCATCTTCGCGTTGACACGGCGGCGCAAAACCTTGATATAGAATGGCGAGGCCGTCCCCCGGGGCGGCTTTTTTGATTTCGGGCGCGCGTGACCGGCAGGAAGGCTGAAGATAAGCCGGCCGCGGCCTTCGGAGAGACAGATGACGAGTTCGGCACTTTACGAGACTTTCGCGCGGGCCCCCCTGGCATTCGACCGGGGCGAGGGCACCTGGCTCCTGACGAGCCAGGGCGAGCGATATCTCGACTTCGCCGGCGGCATCGCGGTCAACTCGCTCGGTCACAGCCATCCGCATCTCGTCTCCGCGCTCACCGAGCAGGCGGGCAAGCTCTGGCATGTCTCCAATCTCTATGAGATCCCCGGACAGGAGCGGCTCGGCGAGCGGCTGGTCGCCAACAGCTTCGCCGACAAGGTGTTCTTCACCAATTCGGGCGCCGAGGCGCTCGAATGTGCGATCAAGACGGCGCGCCGCTACCATTATGTGAACGGCCGGCCGGAGAAATTTCGCGTTCTCACCTTCGAGGGCGCCTTCCACGGACGCACGCTGGCGACCATCGCCGCCGGCGGCCAGAAGAAATATCTGGAAGGCTTCGGCCCGAAGGTCGAAGGCTTCGACCAGGTACCCTTCGGCGACATCGAGGCAGCCAGGAAGGCGATCACCCCCGAAACGGCGGCGATCCTCGTGGAACCGATCCAGGGCGAGGGCGGCATCCGCGTCGCGTCGGCACAGTTCCTGAAGGACCTTCGCGAGCTTTGCGACAGGCACGAACTCCTGCTGCTGCTCGATGAGGTGCAGTGCGGCGTCGGCCGCACCGGCAGGCTCTTCGCCTATGAATGGTCGGGCATCAGGCCGGACGTCATGGCGATCGCCAAGGGCATCGGCGGCGGGTTCCCGATGGGCGCCTGTCTTGCCACCAGCGACGCGGCGGCCGGGATGACGGCGGGCGTGCATGGCACGACCTTCGGCGGCAATCCGCTCGCTATGGCTGTCGGCAACGCCGTGCTCGACGTCATCCTGGAGAAGGGCTTTCTGGAGGACGTCCAGCGCAAGGGGCTGGCGTTCAAGCAGGCGCTCGCCTCCATCATCGACGAATTCCCGTCCGTCTTCGAGGAAATCCGCGGCGCCGGCCTCCTTCTCGGCCTCAAATGCAAGGTCTCGAACACGACGGTCAATGCGGCCTTTCGCGACCAGAACCTGCTGACGGTCCCGGGCGGCGACAATGTGGTGCGGCTGCTGCCCCCGCTCACCGTCACCGACGAGGAGATCAGGCTCGCGGCCGAGCGTATCCGCGCCGGCGCCGCCTCGCTTGCCGCCTCGGCCAACGGCAAGGCGTGACCGCCATGGCAGGCAAGGAAGGCGTGCTTCGGCACTTCACCGATCTGTCCACGGTTTCGGCGGCGGATTTGCGCGCCATCCTCGACGACGCCGGCAAGCGCAAGGCGCGCGTTAAGGCCGGCGAGACGGAACGGCCGCTCGCCGGCAAGGTGCTGGCGATGATCTTCGACAAGCCGTCGACCCGCACGCGCGTGTCATTCGATGTGGCGATGCGCCAGCTCGGCGGCGAGACGATCATGCTGACCGGCACGGAGATGCAGCTTGGCCGCAGCGAGACCATCGCCGACACGGCGAAGGTCCTGTCGCGCTATGTCGATATCATCATGATGCGCACGACCTCGCACGACCGGCTGCTGGAGATGACGCAGCATGCGACGATCCCGGTCATCAACGGGCTGACGGACGACACCCATCCCTGCCAGCTCATGGCCGACGTGATGACCTATGAGGAGCATCGCGGCAGCGTCAAAGGCAAGACCTTCGCCTGGTCGGGCGACGGCAACAACGTGCTGAACTCGCTGATGGAGGCCTCGGCCCGTTTCGGCTTCAACCTGAACGTCGCCACGCCCGAAGGCAGCGAGCCTGCGGAACGCTACGTCGATTGGGCGCGGCGGAACGGCGGCAAGGTCACGCTCACCACCTCGCCACAGGAAGCGGTCCGCGATGCGGATTGCGTTGTCACCGACACCTGGGTCTCGATGGGCCAGGAACATCGCGCGCGCGGCCACAACGTCTCCGCGCCCTATCAGGTCAACGGCGCGCTGATGAAGCTGGCTGCCAAGGATGCGCTCTTCATGCACTGCCTGCCGGCGCATCGCGGAGAGGAGGTGACGGACGAGGTGATCGACGGCCCGCATTCCGTGGTGTTCGACGAGGCGGAGAACCGGCTGCACGCGCAGAAGGCGGTGATCGCCTGGTGCCTGGGGGCCTGAGCCTCCGCCACTCGCCCGCGGCTTGATAGGGCAGCCCTGCATACTTATCTGGCGGGGATCACGGTTATATCGGCTCACCCTCGCGTCCTGCTTTGGCGGCACGCCCCAAAGGAGTTCGGTCAATTGACTGCGCCTGAAAGCAAACACTCCGAACGCAAACTTGGCGAATTCGGCCATGCAGGCGACGACCATGTCGTGCCTTTCGAGGTCGGTGCGCTCGATATTCGCGGCCGCAGCGTCCAGCTTGGCCCGATCCTTGACCAGATCCTGGGCCGCCATGCCTATCCGGAGCCGGTTGCGCGGCTCCTGGCGGAAGCGGTCGTGCTCACTGCGCTGCTCGGCACGTCACTGAAATTCAATGGCAAGTTCATCCTGCAGACCCGTTCCGACGGTCCGGTCGACATGCTGGTCGCCGATTTTTCCACGCCGCAGTCCATGCGCGCCTATGCGCGCTATGACCGGCGGGCGGTGGACGCGGCGGTGGAGGCTGGCGATACCTCGCCCGAGGCGCTGCTCGGCAGCGGCGTTCTGGCGCTGACCATCGACCAGGGCGAGCACATGCAGCGCTATCAGGGCGTCGTGCCGCTCGACCGGACGTCGCTCGAGGAGGCTGCGCGCGTCTATTTCCGCCAGTCCGAGCAGATACCGACCGACGTGCGGCTTGCCGTCGCCAAGATGGTGGTGCGCGGCCATGCCGGCGCAGAGGAGCGCTGGCGCGCCGGCGGACTGATGACGCAGTTCCTGCCCGACGCGGCGGAGCGGCAGCGGCTGCCCGACCTGCCGGGCGGCGATGTCCCGGACGATGCGATCGCGGCGGAAGATGGCACGGACGATGCGTGGAAGGAGACGCTGGCGCTGATGTCGACGGTCGAGGCGGTCGAACTCGTCGATCCCGAGGTCGGGGCCGAGCGGCTGCTTTACCGGCTCTTCCATGAGCACGGCGTGCGCGTCTATGACGGCACCGAAGTGGTCGACGACTGCTCCTGCTCGCGCGAGAAGATCAAGGCGATCCTCGACAATTTCACCGCCGAGGAGATCGACAGCTCGATCGAGGGCGGCGTCATTCGGGTGAATTGCGAGTTCTGCTCGACCAGCTATCAGTTCGACCCGGCCGAGTTCAAGCCGAAGAATTGAAAACCGCGTGGCGGTGGCGAAGCAGGATGCGGAAAAGCCTCGCCCCTTCACACCCCCTCTGTCCTGCCGGACATCTCCCCCTCAAGGGGGGAGATTGAGCCGGCCGCGATGCCTGCTCCCTTCTGCAGCTTTGGAGATTGGCGAAGGCAGAGATGACGGCTGATCTCCCCCCTTGAGGGGAGATGTCCGGCAGGACAGAGGGGGGTGTGAAGGGGCGGAGGCCGAGAAATATGTCCAGAGGAGCAATGGCTTTCAAACGCGGCTCCCGTCCGGCGCATTACTCCCCATTCACGTCTTCTCCGGCGTGGCCTGCGGCTGCTCGTCGTGCCGGAAAGTCTTGTCGAAGTCCCGCGCGATATCCATGAAGCGGCGGAAGAACCGCTCCATGATGCCGAGCGTTCGATCGACCTGCTCGTCGGACGGCAGGAGGTCCTTCGGCGAGACCACGCGCTTTTCGAGATCGGCGACCCGCTTTTCCAGGCGATCGATCTTCTGGTTCAGGCGCTCGATCTCGCTCTGCGAAGCCGGCTTCTCCTCGGTCGCGGGACGGCAGGTGAGCTGGTCCGATTTGTTCTCGCACAGTGAAATCTGGCCGGTCTCGCTGTCGAGCCGGGCGAAGCCGTCTCCCGACTTCTGGAAGACATAGCGTCCCGTCTGGTCCGCATATGCGGCGGAAGCCGCCAGCATTGCCGCCGCCGACAGTCCCAGAAAAATGGTCTTGCGCATCTCCGCCTCCGAATTTCTCTCGGCATGAACGCATTGGGGCATTGTTTTGTGCCCGAATTGCGGTATGGCCCAACCATCGGCGACGAGGGCGCGATGGCCGCGATCTACAAGATAGTCACGCAAGCTGAATGGCGCGAGGCGGAGAAGAACGGCGTTTTCCGCGGTGCGCCGGTCGATCTCGCCGACGGCTTCATCCATTTTTCGACGGCAGGACAGGTGGCCGAGACCGCGGCGAAGCATTTCGCCGGAAAGGACGATCTCCTGCTGGTAGCCGTGGACGAGGCGGCGCTGGGCGAGCCGCTGAAATACGAAGTCTCTCGCGGCGGCGCGCTTTTCCCGCACCTCTACGCCGATCTTCCGCTGACGGCGGTCCTTTGGGCGGACCCGATGCCGCTCGGACCGGACGGCTTCCATCGCCTCCCCGCCATGGACCGGTGAGCGGCGTGTTCGACAGGCTCGGCCGCCGCCTTCTCTTCGCGCTCGATCCGGAGACGGCGCATGGACTCTCGATAGCCGCGCTGAAGAGCGGCGTGCCGCTCTGCGCCAGCGGGCCGGCAAGCGAGCGGCTGCGGACCCGGGTCGCCGGCATCGATTTCCCCAACCCGCTCGGCATGGCGGCAGGCTACGACAAGAACGCCGAGGTGCCGGACGGCTTGCTGCGGCTCGGCTTCGGCTTCGCCGAGGTCGGCACGGTGACGCCGCTGCCGCAGCCCGGCAAT
>JBQCFH010000254.1:0-15207 GCA_051959385.1 Rhizobiaceae bacterium
TACATTACGGCTGTCGGCTACCCAAAGGAAAAAGAAGAGAAATGGCGCTTTTGGCCGGCGAATGCGCACATCATCGGCAAGGACATCGTCCGCTTCCACTCTGTCTATTGGCCGGCCTTCCTGATGTCCGCCGGGATCGAGCTCCCTAAGCGCGTCTTCGGCCATGGCTTCCTGTTCAATCGCGGGGAGAAGATGTCGAAATCGGTCGGCAATGTGGTCGACCCGTTCGCGCTGGTGGAGCATTACGGACTCGACCAGGTGCGCTATTTCCTGCTGCGCGAGGTGCCGTTCGGCCAGGACGGTAGCTATAGCCATGAGGCGATCGTCAACCGCACCAATGCCGACCTCGCCAACGATCTCGGCAACCTGGCGCAGCGCTCGCTATCGATGATCGCGAAGAACTGCGGCGGCGCGGTGCCGGAAAAGGGCGAACTCGCGGAAGAGGACCGCGCCATCCTGGCGATGGCGGATGCCGCGCTCGACACCGCGCGCAAGGCGATGGCCGAGCAGGCGATCCATGTCGCGCTTGCGGCGATCTTCGGGGTGGTTTCCGAGGCCAACCGCTATTTCGCCGGGCAGGAGCCCTGGGCGCTGAAGAAGACCGATCCGGCGCGCATGGCAACGGTGCTCTACACGACGGCCGAGACGATCCGGCGCGTGGCGATCCTCTGCCAGCCTTTCATGCCGGGCTCGGCGGCGAAGCTCCTCGATCTGCTGGCGGTGCCCGCGGACCGGCGGCAGTTCGGCGATCTCGGCAAGGGAGGCGAGCTCGTTCCGGGAACGGCGCTCCCCGCCCCGCAGGGCGTCTTCCCGCGCTATGTCGAAGCCGAGCCGGCCAAGTAGAGCGGCAATGCTCGTCGACAGCCATTGCCATCTCGACTTCCCGGATTTCGCCGAGGAGCGCGACGCGGTCGTGGCGCGGGCCGCGGAGGCCGGCGTCGGCATGATGGTGACGATCTCGACGCGGGTGAAGCGCTTCGAGAGCATCCTTGCGATCGCCGAAGCCTACGACAACGTCTTCTGCTCGGTCGGGACCCATCCGCACAATGCCGCCGAAGAGACGGACATCACGGCCGCGCGGCTTGTCGAGCTTTCCGCGCATCCGAAGGTGGTGGCGATCGGCGAAGCTGGGCTCGACTATTTCTACGACCGTTCGCCGCGCGACGGGCCGGCCGCGGTCTTCCGCCGCCATATCGCGGCCGCGCGCGAAACGGGCTTGCCGCTGGTGATCCATTCGCGCGATGCCGATTCCGACATGGAAGCGATCTTGCGCGACGAGATAGGGAAGGGGGCTTTCCCTTTCATTTTGCATTGCTTTTCCTCCGGCGCACCCCTGGCGCAGGCAGGCGTGGAACTGGGCGGCTATGTCTCCTTTTCCGGCATCCTGACCTTCAAGAGATCGGAGGAACTGCGCGAAATCGCCAGGACCATTCCGCATGACCGGCTGCTCGTCGAGACGGACGCGCCCTATCTCGCGCCCGTGCCCTTCCGCGGCAAGCGCAACGAGCCGGCCTATGTCGCCCACACGGCCGCGGTTCTCGCGGAGACGATCGGAATGAGCAAGGAAGAGGTGGCCGCGCTGACGACCGCAAACTTCTTCCGGTGTTTCGCGAAGGTGCCGCGCCTGCCGGCCGAAAGCGCCTGAACGTGGCCGATACGCTGCGCCTGACCATTCTCGGCTGCGGGTCCTCGCCCGGCACGCCGCGCATTACCGGCGACTGGGGCGATTGCGATCCCAAGAACCCGAAGAACCGGCGCCGGCGAGCCGCCGCGATGGTCGAGCGCATTTCGGAGCGGGGGGTCACGACGGTCGTCATCGACACCGGGCCCGACTTCCGCGAACAGATGATCGACGCTGGCGTCGAGCGGATCGACGCCGTCCTCTACACGCATCCGCACGCGGACCACATCCACGGCATCGACGACCTGCGCGGCTTCGTGCTGGCGCAGCGCAGGCTGATGGACATCCATGCCGACAAGCCGACGCTTGAACGGCTCAAGGAAGCGTTCGGCTATTGTTTCCAGACGCCGCCGGGGAGCTCCTATCCGCCGATCCTCAAGGCGCATACGATAGCGCATGACGAGAAGGTGGTCATAGAAGGAGAGGGGGGACCCCTCGCCTTCGAGCCGCTGCCGCAGATCCACGGCGACATCATCTCGCTCGGTTTTCGCATCGGGGGCATCGCCTATTGCCCCGACGTGAGCGACTTTCCGCAGGAAACCGCGGCGGCGCTGGGCGATCTAGACGTGCTCGTGCTCGACGCGCTCCAATACAAGCGTCACCCGAGCCATTTTTCCCTCGAGGAAGCGCTGGAATGGGTGCGGCGGCTTCAGCCGAAACGTGCCGTGCTGACCCACATGCATATACCGCTCGACTACGAAACCGTGCGCGCCGAGACACCCGACAATGTCGATCCGGCGTTCGACGGGATGAGAATAGAATTGAGTTGCGATTCAACAATTTGACAGGCGGGATTTATCCATGGCCGGAAGCATCGAACGTGTCAGCCAGGCCGCGCGGGATGCCGGACTGGCAATCGAAATCCGCCGCATGGGCGAATCGACCCGTACGGCGCAGGACGCGGCCAACCAGTGCGGATGCGCGGTCGGCCAGATCGTCAAATCGCTGATCTTCGAGGGCGAGACCAGTGGCAGGCTCATCCTCTTCCTCGTTTCCGGCGACCGGCAACTCGACCTCGGCAAGGCGGCCGCGCTGGCCGGCGAACAGCTGAAGCGCGCCGACCCGCGCCGCATCCGTGACGAGACGGGCTTCGCCATCGGCGGCGTTTCGCCGCTCGGCCACAAGGTCGCCATACCGTCCTATGCCGACCGGACGCTGCTCGATCACGATATCGTCTGGGCCGCCGCCGGCGCGCACGACGCGGTGTTTTCGTCGGAACCGAATGCGCTGATCGCGGCCGCCGGGGCAACCGCTCAGGACATCGCTTCGTGATCCGTCGAGGTGTGGCGTCGGCATGACCGGCCGCGTCGTTAACCCTGACGGATACCGGCGCATGCCGTGGAAGAACGGCGGCGGCGAAACCATTGAGATCGCGATATTTCCTTCCGGCGCCGGTCTCGACGATTTCGGCTGGCGCATCAGCACCGCGACGGTTGCATCGGACGGGCCGTTCTCGATTTTCGAGGGCATCGACCGGACGCTCTGCGTGCTCTCCGGCGCTGGAATATCGCTGGCCGTCGGAGATGACGAAGCTCGGCTTCTCGACCAGGAAAGCCCGCCATTTTCCTTTCCGGCCGATGCGCCGGCCGCGGCGCGCCTGATCGACGGACCGATCGTCGACCTCAATGTGATAACCCGCCGCGGCGCCTGGCGGCACGAGGTTCGTCGCCATCGGATGCAGGCCGGCGATCTCATAACGGTCGATGCCGCGGCCGTGCACACGATCGTCTTTTGCCGAAGCGGCTCCATTGATGTGGATGACGGAAGCGGGCCGATGCCGCTCGGTTCAAATGCAACGCTTTTCATTGAAAAGGACGCCGGGACTTGGATGCTACGCGCAATCGAACCCGCGATCGCTTTCATCATCCTGATCGAACAGGCGAACAGCTGACCCCGGAATCCCACAATCGTGCGGGTCTTGCTACAGCCGGCAGTTCCATAATCTATCTTATGCGACTTTCATTGGTGCACGTCGCATGGACCGATCGCTGGTCATGCGGCCCACCGCCCTCGTCTAAGAACAGTCGTCTAGGAATAGCGGCCGATGCCGAGACCGTTCAGATCGACAGCCGGTTCCTTGCCGCCGATGACGTCGGCCAGAACGCTTGCCGAGCCGCACGCCATCGTCCAGCCGAGCGTGCCGTGGCCGGTGTTCAGATAGAGACCCTCGACCGAGGTCTTGCCGAGGATCGGCGGCCCGTCCGGCGTCATCGGGCGCAGGCCGCACCAGAAGCTCGCCTGGCGCGGATCGCCGCCCAGTGCAAAGAGCTCGCCGAAGGAATGTTCCAGCGCCGCGCGCCGACCCGGCCGGAGCGCCAGGTCGAACCCTGTTACCTCGGCGGTTCCCCCTACCCGGATACGATCGCCGAGCCTGGTGATCGCGGTCTTGTAGGTCTCGTCCATCACGGTCGAGACCGGCGCCCTGGTTTCGTCGGTAATCGGGATCGTCAGCGAATAGCCTTTCACCGGAAAGACCGGTATGGCAATGCCGAGCCGGCGGGCGGCGGCTGAAGAATAGCTGCCCAGCGCCAGCACATAGGCATCCGCCAAGCGCGGGCCGCGCGAAGTCGTCACGCCCGTGACTTTTCTCCCATCCGTCACGATTTCGCGAAGCTCGGCTCCGTAGGAGAAGCGGACGCCGAGCGAGGCCGCCATCGCTGCAAGCCGCGTCGTGAAAAGGTTGCAGTCGCCGGTCTCGTCGCCGGGAAGCCTCAGCCCGCCGACGAAATCGGCCTTCGCATGGGCCAGCGCCGGCTCGGCCGCGATGCAGCCCTGGCGATCGAGGACCTGGTAGCCGACTCCGAACTGCTGGAGAATTTCCACGTCCTTCGCCACGCCGTCGAGCTGCTGGCCGGTGCGGAACAATTGCAGCGTGCCGAGGCTGCGTTCGTCATAGGCGATGCCTGTCTCGGCCCGGAGCTGCCGCAGGCAGTCGCGGCTGTACTCAGCAAGCGGCACCATGCGCGCCTTGTTGACGGCGTAGCGCTTGGACGTGCAGTTGCGCAGCATACTGAACAGCCACGCCCACATATAGGGATCGGCCTTCGGCCGGATGACAAGCGGCCCGTGCCGCATGGTCAGCCATTTGAGCGCCTTCAGCGGCACGCCGGGGCCGGCCCATGGCGAGGCGTATCCTGGCGAAATCTGCCCGGCATTGGCGAAGCTTGTCTCCATTCCCGGCTCTTTTCGGCGCTCGACCACCTCGACCTCGTGCCCCGCCTTCGCCAGGTAGTAGGCCGTCGTGACGCCGATGACCCCGCCCCCCAGGACCAATATTTTCATGCCCCGATCTCCGATTGCTGCCTGAAGCCGCGCCGCATCGCTGCGGCGCGGTTAGCCTGTCCATTCATCCTATTCGCTACGGACCCCATCTACGCCGCCGACGGTCCTGGATCGTCGAAGCCGTCCACGCCCACCGGCGCGGGCCGCTCAAGCGAGCCGTTCCGGATCAGCCGAAGGACGGGCCTGGCTTGCATCAGAGTTGGCCGCTTGTCCATGACTTCTTCCTTGAGCCGCTTCGCGGCTTCGGGCTGGTAGTGGACCTTCTCAAGCACGATGCGCTCCTCGATGCCGTCCTGCCTTTGCAGGCGGAAGGCCTCGCCTTCCGCAAGGCCGAGCAGGGCCAGTCCGCGCGGGGTCGCGATCGACAGGAAGAGACCGACGGGCGTGGACCCCTGCCCGTTCGACAGCACCCGCGTATCGGGGCCGCGCCCGTCGACACTGAACGTGACGCGGCTGCTGAGCGTGGCGACGTCGGGCGGAACGTCGTCGCGGAATACGACCACGGCCGATTCGAGCTTGCGCCGCAAAAGCGACGCCATCGGATCGTCCCGGCCGAGGCAGCGATCGAGCATGACTTCCAGGATGGTGAAATCCTTCGTGGTGAGGATGCAGGTGTTTTTCGACATCGCAGTTCTCCATCGCCCCGCGACGGGCGGTTTCGTTGAGACGACAGTGGAGATCCCCTGCCCGCGCACACGCGGCGCAGGGGCTACGATCCTGCGATGAGGCAGCCCCCGAAAAGCGACAGGCGACAAGGCGGCGTGATCATTTCATGCCGTCCGAAGTTCTGCCTGCAAGGGCGCGGCGCGAGCCGAAGCGTGCGGCCCGACGACCTCCTCGACCGTGAGGCGCCGCGCCCTGCCGTCGCGAGCGGTCCAGTCGATGGATTGCCCGGATGACAGGCCAATCAGCGCGACCCCGACAGGTGTGAGGACGGAAACCCTGTTCTCGGCGATATCGGCCTCGTCGGGAAAGACGAGCGTGACGGTCCTGTCTTCTCCGGCGTCGGTAGTGAAACGCACGGTCGAGCCCATCCGGACCGCATCGGCCCGGAACTTGTTGTCGTCGATGATCCGGGCGCGCTCGAGCTCGTCGAGAAGCTGGTCGGCAAGAGCGGCGTTGCGGCCGGCGATGGCTTCGGCAAGCCGCGTCAGCCGCTCATGGTCGGAACGCGCAACGGTGATGGCCGGCTTGCGCCGGTTCTTGGTCGGGGGAGCCATTTCCGATCTCCTGTGGCACCGAGCGGCGGCGAGCGAACACCGCAGCGGTCCTGTTTGTCTGTGAAGTGGGTTTGATGTCGCCTCAGCAGGCTTTGCGTCGTCCCGCTTGGCGGGGAAGCTTGCCTATGCCCCGCGGCCGGGGCGCGACGCGGCCGGGCCGGGGGTCAGTGTCCCGCGATGGGGCACACC
The DNA here is from genome assembly GCA_051959385.1 of Rhizobiaceae bacterium. GTDB lineage: Bacteria > Pseudomonadota > Alphaproteobacteria > Rhizobiales > Rhizobiaceae > Mesorhizobium_L. The sequence continues at coordinate 6,373 of JBQCFH010000254.1, forward strand.
CGATTGAGAAGAATGGTGAGGCGCGTCGTAAACATGCCGCGAAGGTGGGGGTACTTGACCGGAAAGTCAAGCTCTCCACCTCAGAGCTGAAAATGCCCCTCCAATTGGGCCGCGCGGCTTCTGTGGACAAGCGGCGACGGCTTGCGGCCGCCATATGCCCGCCGGCCGTCCGGCGGTAGTATCTCCCAATGAAACCATCCAAAGACATTTCCCGGCTGATCGAGATCATGGCGGCTCTCAGGACGCCGGTGACCGGCTGTCCGTGGGATCTGGAACAGGATTTCGCATCGATCGCCCCCTACACGCTGGAAGAGGCCTATGAGGTCGCCGACGCGATCGAGCGCAAGGACATGGACGATCTGCGCGACGAACTGGGCGACCTGCTCCTGCAGGTCGTGTTCCATGCGCGCATGGCGGAGGAACTGAAGGAATTCGATTTCGGCGATGTCGTCGAGGCGATCACCAGGAAAATGATCCGCCGCCACCCGCATGTGTTCGGACCGGAAGGCGTGCGCGGCGCAAAGCTCGCCAAGGGCATGTGGGACAGGATCAAGGCGGAGGAGAAGGCGGAGCGCCGTGCCGCCCGGATCGCCCGCGGGCACGATCCGGAAGATCATGGAAAAGGCTATCTCGACGGCATCCCGCCGGCCCTGCCCGGGCTGGTCCGTGCGCTGAAGCTGCAGCAGAAGGCAGCGCAGGTAGGCTTCGACTGGAAGGAAGCCGAACCGATCCTCGCCAAGATCGAGGAAGAGATCGGCGAATTGCGCGAGGCCGTCGGGAGCGGCGACCGGAGCGCCATGACCGACGAACTCGGCGACGTCCTCTTCGCGCTCGTCAACTACGGCCGGCATCTCGGCATCGACGCTGAAGCCGCGCTCAGGCAGACGAACGAGAAGTTCCGCAGCCGCTTCCACAGCGTGGAGCGTGGGCTGGAGGAAGCCGGCAGCAGCCTCGATGCGGCGACCCTCGACGAAATGGAGAACCTCTGGCAGCAGGCGAAGAAGGCGGGGTGAAGTCCCCTACCCTTTGACCGGCCGGCCGATCCGTCCCTCGATCTCCTCCCGCGCCGCCTCCGTCGCCAGCACTTCCATCGAGACGCTACCATCCTCGTTGTCGTGCCGTTCGAGGACCGTGCCTTTGCGGTAAACGAAGTCGGTAAGGCCGAGCTTGTCCGGCGGAAGCGTGAGCTGCAGGCGCTCCAGCCGTCCGGCGATGCGCGTTTCGATATGGTCGAGCAAGATCGGAACGCCCTCGCCCGTGATGGCGGAAATGGCGAGCGGCGGAAGCCGGTTTGCGCCGGCGGAGTCCTGAAGGAGTTCCGCGCGTTCGCCGTCCAGCCGGTCGATCTTGTTCCAGACCTCGATGACATGGGTGGGGTCGGACGCGTCCACGCCGAGATCGGCCAGGATGCGCTCGACATCGGCGGCCTGCGCCGTCGTATCCGGGTCCGAAATGTCGCGCAGGTGCAGCACCAGGTCGGCCTCGACGACCTCCTCCAGCGTCGCCCTGAATGCGGCGACCAGATGCGTCGGCAGGTCCGAGATGAAGCCGACCGTGTCGGAAAGGATCACCGTCGTGCCGTGCGGCAGCCGCAGCCGGCGCAGCGTCGGGTCGAGGGTCGCGAACAGCATGTTCTCGGCCATCACCTCCGCGCCGGTCAACCGGTTGAACAGCGTCGACTTGCCGGCATTGGTATAGCCGACGATCGCGACGATCGGGTACGGCACCTTCTTGCGCTTGGCGCGATGCAGCTCGCGCGTGCGGCGTACCGTTTCCAGCTCCTTGCGAAGCTTGACGATCTTTTCCTGGAGGATGCGGCGGTCCGCCTCGATCTGCGTTTCGCCCGGCCCGCCCAGGAAGCCCGCGCCGCCGCGCTGCCGCTCGAGGTGCGTCCAGCTCCGGACCAGCCTGCCCTTCTGATAGTTGAGATGCGCGAGTTCGACCTGGAGCGCGCCTTCCTTCGTGCGCGCCCTCTCCCCGAAAATTTCCAGGATGATCCCGGTGCGGTCCACCACCTTGGCGTTCAGCGCCTTCTCCAGGTTGCGCTGCTGGACCGGCGTCAGCGCGTGGTCGATGACGACGAGCTCGGCCTTCCGTTCGGCGACCACGGCCGCCAGTTCCTCGATCTTGCCGAGCCCTAGCAGCGTCGCCGGCCGCGCCGTCGCCACGTTCACTATTTCGTGATGGACAGGCTCGAGGCCGATGGCGCGCGCCAATCCCAACGCTTCCTCCAGCCTGGCGGCCGGAGACCTGATCGGCGATTCGCCGCCGTCGCGCTGCGCGCGCGACAGTACGGGAACGATGACAGCAACCCTGCCCGTGCCGGAATGCCGCTCGGAAGGCGTCCGGGATGCGGCCCTTTGAGAACCGTTCTCGTGTGCGATGTCCTTGGCCAATCAGGCTTCCCGGGCGTTCTCCTCGCTATCGAACATCTGGACCGGCTGGCTGGGCATGATCGTCGAGATGGCATGCTTGTAGACAAGCTGGGAGTGGCCATCACGGCGCAGCAACACACAGAAATTGTCGAAAGACGTCACTACGCCCGTCAATTTCACGCCGTTGATCAGGAATATCGTAAGCGGGTTCTTGTTCTTTCTTACGGAGTTGAGGAAAAGATCCTGCAGATTTTGCGTTCGTTCCGCCATTTTTGTTGTCTTTCAGTGTCCCCGTTACCAAGCGCACTATAGCGCAAGATCAGCCGGGCGGAGTCAACCTCGTCATCAGGACATTTGCCGCCGCTTTAGACAAGCAAAACGGGTTTGTGGGCCGCACCGCACTTTATGCGGTTATCAGGCAACGGTTTTTTCCGCAACGTCAAAAAATGCCTGACGCAGCGTAAGCGAGACGCTCCCCGGGTGGCCGTTGGCGACGACCGAGCCGTCGATTTCGACGACCGGCATGACGATCGTCGTGGCCGAGGTGATGAAGGCTTCGCGCGCCGACTTGGCCTCGTCGACGGTGAAGGCGCGCTCCTCCACTACCAGGCCGAGCTTCTTCGCAACGTCCATCACGGTCGCCCTGGTGATGCCGCGCAAGATGCCGAAATCGGCGGGCCGCGTCACGAGCTTGCCTTCCTTGCTCACGATCCATGCGTTGGTCGAGCCGCCTTCCTTGACGGTTCCGTCCGGGTCGACGAACCATGCCTCCTGCGCCCCGGCCTCCTTGGCCTTCTGCTTGGCAAGCGCGTTGGGGAGGAGCCCGACCGTCTTGATGTCGACGCGTTCCCAGCGGTTCTCCGGTACGGTGATGATCCTGATCCCGTTCGCCGCGCGCTTGGCGCCGGCTTCCGGATCCATGCGCTTCGCGGTAACCACCATGGCCGGCCTGACCGTCGCGGCGGGAAACACATGATCGCGCGGCGCCACGCCGCGGCTGACCTGCAGGTAGACCATGCCGTTCACGACGCCGTTGCGGCGGACAACCTCGCGCAGGACAGTCACCAGCGCCGAGCGATGCATCGGCCAGGCGATGCGCAACTCCCGCAGCGACCGGTCCAGCCTGTCGAGATGGCGGGGCATGTCGATGATATAGCCGCGCGCCACTTCGCAGACCTCGTAGACGGCGTCGGCGAACTGGTAGCCGCGGTCCTCAACATGCACCATTGCCTTGGTATGCGGAACGTAGCGGCCGTTGACATAGGCGATGCGCGGCATGGACTCACCTGTGAGCGAATGGCGAATAGGGAGTAGCGAATAGGGAATCGGCGGACAAGGCGAAAGCTGCGGTAACGACCAGGCGCTTCGTTTGCGACCTGTTCGCCACTCGCTATTCGCTCGTCATACCCCCAGCGATTTGAGTTTCCGGTGCAGCGCCGAACGCTCCATGCCGATGAACTCGGCGGTTCGCGAGATATTGCCGCCGAAGCGGTTGATCTGCGCGATCAGATATTCCTTCTCGAACATCTCGCGGGCCTCACGGAGCGGCAGCGCCATGATGTGCTGGTCCGACTGGCTGGGCGTGCGCGGCATCACGTCGCCGATCTCCTGCGGCAAGAGGTCGGCGGTGATGGGCGCATCCGCATCGTCGCCGCGCGCCAGGATCATCAGGCGCTCGATATTGTTGCGGAGCTGGCGGACATTGCCCGGCCAGTTGTGCGCCTGGATGACGGCGAGCGCGTCGTTGCCGATGCGGCGCGGCTTGATGCCGGCCTGGCCGGCGATCTGGCGCATGAAGAAATCAACGAGGAAGGGAATGTCCTCGCGCCTTTCCGAAAGAGGCGGGACCATCACCGGGACCACGGCCAGGCGATGGTAAAGGTCCTCGCGGAAGCGGCCTTCGGCGATCAGGCCTTCGAGGTTCTGCGCCGTGGTGGAAATGATGCGGACATCGACCTTGACCCGCTTCGTGCCCCCTACCCGCTCGAACTGCTGGTCGACCAGCACGCGCAGGATCTTGTTCTGGCTCTCGCGCGGCATGTCGGCGACCTCGTCGAGATAAAGGATGCCGCGGTGCGCTTCCTCAAGCGCGCCGACCTTGCGCTCCGAGCCGTTCGATTCGGTGCCGAAAAGCTCGATCTCCATCCGCTCCGGCGTGATGGTCGCCGCGTTGAGCGAGACGAACGGGCCGTTTGCCCTGGACGAATGCGCATGGATCGCGCGCGCCACGATCTCCTTGCCGGAGCCGGACGGCCCAATGATCATCACGCGGCTGTTGGTCGGCGCGACACGCTCGATCGTCTGGCGAAGCTGGTTGACCGCCGTCGAAGTGCCGAGAAGTTCGAAGCTGTCGCCGCTGCGCTTCTTCAAATCGTTGACTTCGCGCCTGAGCTTCGAGGTTTCCAGCGCCCGTTCGGCGATCAATATCAGCCGGTCCGCCTTGAACGGCTTCTCGATGAAATCGTAGGCGCCGCGGCGGATCGCCGAGACGGCCGTCTCGATTGTGCCGTGGCCGGAGATCATCACCACCGGCAGGCCCGGATAGAGCGTCTTTATTTCGTCGAGCAGCGCCAGCCCGTCGAGCCGCGATCCCTGCAGCCATATGTCGAGGAAGACGAGGCGCGGCACGCGGTCCGCAATCGCGGCCAGCGCGCTGTCGCTGTCATGCGCCGTGCGCGTCTCGTGTCCTTCGTCATCCAGAATTCCGGCGACGAGTTCGCGGATGTCTTCTTCGTCGTCGACGATGAGAATATCAGATGCCATTTCCGACCTGTTCCGGTTCGTTGTGGGCCGCCCCGCCCTCGATTTGCTCCGCCGCGTCCTGCGCCGCCGGCGGCAGCAGGATGCGGATCAACGCTCCCCTTCCCTCGTGGAAATCGGCGGGCGCGTCGTGAAGCTCCAGCCGGCCGCCGTGGTCCTCGACGATCTTCTTCACGATGGCGAGGCCAAGGCCCGTGCCCTTCTCGCGCGTCGTCATGTAGGGCTCGAGCAGGCGTTGCCGGTTTTCCCGCGGCAGGCCCTTGCCGTTGTCGACGACCTTGACCTCGATCATGCCGTCCGAAACCTCGGCGGTGACGCGGATCACGCCTCGCTCGCCGCCGTCCCGCTCGACGGCTTCGATGCTTTCGGCGGCATTCTTGATGACGTTGCCGAAAGCCTGCGCGAGAAGCCGGCTGTCGAACTTGCCCATCAGCGGCTCGGACCCGAGGTCCCGTTCGAACGCGATTTCGGGCCGGCTCACCTCGACGAGGACGGATGCTTCGCGCAGCGGCTCGCGCAGGTCGAGCATCTTCATTTCCGGCTTCGGCATGCGGGCGAAGGCGGAGAACTCATCCACCATCCGCCCGATATCGCCGACCTGGCGGATAATCGTGTCGGTGCACTGATCGAAAATCTCCCGGTCGTCGGTGATCGCCTTGCCGAAGCGCCTGCGGATGCGCTCGGCCGAAAGCTGGATCGGCGTCAGCGGGTTCTTGATCTCATGCGCTATGCGGCGCGCGACATCCGCCCAGGCGCTCGTGCGCTGCGCCGTGACGAGATCGGTGATGTCGTCGACCGTGACCACGTAGGACCAGCCATCGGACGCGCCGTCGGGGCTTGAATCGCGCTGTTCCGGCGTCACCTGGACGTTGAAGGTGCGCTCGGCGCCGGAGCGATAAAAGGTGACCTGCTCCCGGTAAACCGGCTTTCGCGAAGCAAGCGCGATCTGGAAGACACGGCCGACATGCGGCAACACGGTGGACAGGTTCTTTCCGAGCGAAGCCTTGGCCGGAATGGCCAGCATGGTCTCGGCGGAGCGGTTGACGATGGTGATCATGCCTTGCGAGTCGACGCCGATGACGCCGGCCGTCACGCCGGCGAGCACGGCCTCGGAGAAGCGCCTTCTCTCGTCGATCACATCCTTGGCCGCGATGAGTTCGTTGCGCTGCGATTTCAGCTGCGCGATCATTGTGTTGAAGGTGTCTCCGAGGCTGGCCACATCGCCGTCGGACTGGCGGACCGGGACCGAGATGTCGAGATTGCCGGTCGAGACCTCGTCGGCGGCTCCGATCAATTGCCGGATCGGCCGCACCAGCCGGTCGGCAACCGCGATGCCGGTCCAGATCGCAGCCAGGACCACCACCAGCGTCATCCCGAGATAGAGCAGCGCGAAGGCGACCTGGGTGACGCGACGGTTGGCGCCGAGCGCGCTGTAATCCGCTACGTTGGCCTTGACGATCTGCCGCGCGCGGATCACCTGCGGATCGACGAGCCGGATCGTATAGAGATAAAGGTCCGGTATCTCGCGCAGCTTCACGATCGAGCCGACGATGTTGCGTATCCTGGGCTCTATCAGCACTGGCAGCCCGTCCGCCGCCTGGTGGACCGCTTGGATGGGCGGTTCGGGCATGGGGAAATCCGATTTGGTCTCGGCTTCGATGACGAACGAGCCGTCGGATTTGATCAGCGCCGCGTCCGCCAGCTGGCGTCCGGTCGCCTGCTGGCTCATGAGATTGCGGAAGCCGTTGCGGTCGAGGTCGTAAAGCGAACGGGCCTCGTCGAGCACATAGGCCATCGAAAGCGTGGTGCCCTGCAGGTTCTGGGCATTTTCCCGCACATAGGCCTCGGCGATCGAGAGCGAGGAATTCACGATCGTCTTCGTGCGGATCTCGAACCAGCGGTCGAGGCCGACATTCAGGGTGATCGACGCAACGATGGCGACGACCACGGCGGGAATGACGGCGACCAGCGAGAACAGCGAAACGATGCGCACATGCAGCCGCGCGGCCGCTTTTCCGCGCCGCCGGCTGGTGACGATCCGATGCGCCTCGCGCACGATGAGGCCGACGAGAACGAGAATGAAGAAGGCATTGATGGCGATCAGCGCCAGCGTCGTCGTCTCGTCGGGGATGATCGGCGTGAGGCCGGTCAAAATGACGAAGGAAATGCCCGCGGTGAGAAGCGCGCATACGACCGCGATCACACCCGGCAGGACGAGAACCCGGCGCCTTTCAAGGCCCGATGCCTGGCGTATCAGATGTGAATTGCCGAGATTGGCCCCAATCGCCATGTCGTCTTGCACCACCTCTCTGCGTGGCACTTATGCAACGCATTGTGGCGAGAATGCAACAAAGCGACGACCGTCCCGTGACTATTCCTGCCGCGTCCCCCGATAAACGCTGACGCCGAGTTCGCGGATCTTCTTGCGCAGCGTATTGCGGTTGAGGCCGAGCAGTTCGGCGGCCTTGATCTGGTTTCCGCGCGTTGCGGTCATGGCCGCCAGCACCAGCGGGTACTCCACTTCGGCCAGAATGCGCTGGTAAAGGCCCGGCGGTGGCAGATCGCGGCCGAAGGATGCGAAATAGCCCTGCAGATAATGCTCCACGGACTGGCCGATCGAGACGTCCTCCGGCAGGCCGCCCTCGCCGCCGGCGCCGCCGAGCTGGTCGCTTGTCTTGAGTTCGGTTTCTATGATTTCGGTCGATATCTCATCCTGTGGATAAAGTGCGGCCAGGCGGCGGACGAGGTTCTCCAGCTCGCGGACATTGCCCGGCCAGGGATATCGCTTCATCCGCTCGATGCCGGCAGGCGCGATCCGCTTCGGCTGAAGACCCTCGCGCTCGACCTGCCGGAAGAAATGTCGGACGAGGTCGGGGATGTCCTCGGAACGCTCCCGCAGCGGCGGCAGGCGGAGCGGCACGACATTCAGCCGGTAGAACAGGTCCTCCCGGAAAAGGCCCTGGTTGATGAGCGTGCGCAGGTCCTTGTTGGTGGCGGCAACGATACGAACGTCGGTGCGGATCGGGGCGCGGCCGCCCACGGTCGTGTATTCCCCCTGCTGCAGGACCCTGAGCAGCCGCGTCTGCGCCTCCATCGGCATGTCGCCGATCTCGTCGAGAAAGAGCGTGCCGCCCTCGGCCTGTTCGAACCGTCCGGTCGAGCGGGCCTGGGCGCCGGTGAAGGCGCCCTTCTCGTGCCCGAACAGTTCCGATTCGATCAGGTCGCGCGGGATGGCCGCCAGGTTGATGGCCACGAACGGCCCGTTGCGGCGGCGGCCATATTCGTGGAGCGCGCGCGCCACGAGTTCCTTGCCGGTTCCCGATTCGCCCGTGATCATCACCGTCAGGTCGGTCTGCATCAGCCGCGCCAGCACGCGGTAGATGTCCTGCTTGGCCGGCGAACGGCCGACGAGCGGCATCGGTTCCGGCTGCTCCTCACCGCGCAGCTCGCGGCCGCCGCTGCGCGGCTCCGCCAGCGCCCGCCCGACGATGTTGAGGAGTTCGGTCAGGTCGAACGGCTTCGGCAGATATTCGTATGCGCCGCGCTCGGAGGCGCGGATCGCCGTCATGAAGGTGTTCTGCGCGCTCATGACGATGACCGGCAGGTCGGGCCGTATCTTCTTGATGCGCGGCAGCATGTCGAAGGCGTTCTCGTCGGGCATGACGACGTCGGTGATGACGAGATCGCCCTCCCCGGCCGA
>JBQCFH010000255.1:0-8176 GCA_051959385.1 Rhizobiaceae bacterium
TTCCCAGGCGATCGGATTGGTCATGCCCGGCGTCATGAAGCCGAGGCCAGTAACGAGGTTGACGATCATCCACACGGCGAGGAAGACCAGCACCGCGCGCAGGCGCAGCGCCTCGAAGACCGACAGCATCCGGCCGGCGAAGGCCGGCCTGCCGTTGCGGCGCTCCATGCGGAAGCCGAAGCGCGACGCCGCCCCCATCATGCCGGAAATCGCGCCCGACGCGCCGATCACCGGCGCCACGTCGTCCGGATGGGCGAGGAAATGGAAGAGCGCTGCCGCCAGCGCCGTGAACACCCAGAAGGCGAGAAACCGCGCCGGTCCCAGCCGATAGGCCAGCGGCGAGCCGAATGCCGCCAGCCAGACCATGTTGACCAGGAGATGCGGCCATCCGCCGTGCAGGAAGGCGTAGGTTATCGGCGTCGTGAAATCATAGAGGTCGACGGCATGGTCCTGCGTATAGCGGGCCGGAATGAAGGCCATGTGCACGATGAACGCCATGTCCTCCGGCGGCGACAGCAGATACTGCCGGAACAGCTGGACGCCGACGCAGGCTGCAATCAGGAACAGGACCGTCCCGGAAAGATTGAAGACGGGTTCGCGCTGCGGGATCAGTTCTTCGTCCTCGGGCTCGGCCCCGCGGTCGTCGATGATGGGATCGCTCAAGATTGATGGCCCTGGCGCTTTCGAGGAATCGGCTTGTCCGACACATAGGGGACCAATGCCGATTGCGCAAAAAGAAGCCGTCCAGAGTTTCCCCTGAACGGCCGGACGAGCCCCCACGCTCCCCAAAGAACTTCTGACTGAAAGCCCGGAACCGTGCTGTAAAAACGGCGCCTCGCTGATGGCCGAAGCTGTGCCATGGCAGCCCCTCGGCCGCAATCGAAACCAATCGTTAACCTTAACGCCCCCGGCCCGTGCACAAACCCATATCCCGCTGGCACGGGACCTGCAGCGAAACGCATGTAGTCCATCGGAGGGCGACTCGCTGTTCACCGATGGGACAGAAATGCAATCGCGAGCCGGAGCGGGCGGAATGAAACAACGCGGATCGATCGAACTGTTCCAATATTGGGACAGGTTGAGGGACAACCGGCAGGCTCCGAAGCGGACCGAAATCGAGCCCGCCGACATCAAAACGCTTCTCGCCGATACGTTCATCCTGGAGAAGGACGGCCGCGGCGAAGCGGTGTTCCGGCTCGCCGGCACAAGGCTCTGCGCCGTCTTCGGCCGCGAGCTGAAAGGCTTCGCGCTGGCCTCGCTGTGGGCAGCCAAGGACCAGCGGCTGGTAGCCAGGCTGGCGCACAGCGCCTTTCATTCCAAGTCCGTCGTCGTCATATCCTTCGAAGGCCGCAGCCAGAACGGCCGCGTGAACCCGTTCGAGCTCCTGCTCCTGCCGCTCGACGGCGGCGAGGAATCGCCAAGGACGCTCGGCATCGCCTCGGCCGCCGAGAAGCCTTACTGGCTCGGCGCCGACCCGATCGTCGAATGCCGGATCGACACGATCCGCGTCGTCGACCCCGACCGCGAGCCGATGTTCCTGAAGAACCGGCCGGCCGTTGCGGTTCCCGCCATCGCGCCCAGCGCCGAGGACGTGCAGGGCACCGCCGCCGGCGGACGCGGACGACGCATCCGCCACCTCGTCGTCTTCGAGGGCGGGCGCGATCCATCCTAGAAAAGGCGCAGACCGGCTTACCGCTTGTTAACCGGGAAAGACCTATTTTTCTCGCGAGATTCTCGCCCGCTTGCGAGGATAAAGCCGGTCAGAGGCGAACATGAAATCAGCGGCGATCGACATCGCGCCGTCCAGAGCCGAAAGGCGCAGCTTCCAGCGCGTCCGCGTCAAGATCTACGGCCGTTTCATGCTCGAGGACCGCACCGAGCATCCCTGTCAGGTACTCGACATGTCGCCGGGCAACGTAGCGCTCCGGGCCGACCGGATCGGCGAGCCGGGCGAGAAGGTCATCGCCTATATCGACCATATCGGCCGCGTCGAGGGCGTCATCACCCGCCGCCTGCAGGACGGCTTCGCGATGACGGTGATCGCATCGGACCGCAAGAAGGACAAGCTGGCGGCACAGCTCACCTGGCTCGCCAACAAGCACGAGCTCGACCTGCCGGAGGACCGCCGCCACGAGCGCGTGGCGCCGCGCAATCCCATGAGCGTGCTGAAGCTCGCCGACGGGCGCCAGTATCAATGCCGCATCATCGACCTGTCGCTTTCCGGGGCCGCGATCGAGCTCGAGGTGAAACCGGCGCTCGGCGTCCAGGTCACGCTCGGCACGATGCGCGGCCAGGTCGTGCGCCATTTCGAAGACGGCATCGCCATCGAATTCGCCGTTATCCAGCGGCCCGAGATGCTCGACGCCGCGTTCCAGCAGAAAGCGTCCTGACGGGCGATTGTTGCCATCGGATCACGGAAGGTCGGCATTGCCGGCCTTTTTTGTTGCCGGCGCGGCCCATCGGCCCGTGCCGTACTCGTGTTTCCCAGCCTCCGTGCCGCCGCCATTTCGTTTGACGCCGAGCTGCATATGACCAGGTGCTGAACTCGATCGATAAAATTTTCGCCTTCTTTTATATTTATTCTATTCGTAGTCTATACGCATTGTACTTAAACTGTACTGTGCGACTTTGCGTGAAATAAATCCGTTTCTGTCATTGTGGTGTCAAACGGGGAGACACCACAATGACTACGGGACGAGTCATCGGGCTTCTGGCGGCGATGGCAATGCCGCTCGCGATATGGGCGGGATCGGCGAATGCCGCGCAGCCCTTCATGCCGACGGGCAACCTGACTTCCCAGCCGATCGGCCATTACGAGCTTTGCCGGCAATTGCCGGTGGAGTGCAACGAGCGCACGCCGAAGGAGGCGCCGATCGAATTGACCCGGCAATTGTGGGCCGAGATGATTTCGATCAACAACGACGTCAACACGCACGTGCTTCCGAAGACCGACATGGAAATGTGGGGCAAGGAGGAAGTCTGGTCCTATCCCGGCCGCTACGGCGATTGCGAGGATTATGCGCTGGAGAAGCGTCGCGAGCTGATGCAGAAGGGCGTCCCGGCAGGCGACCTGCTGATGACCGTGGTGCGCCAGCCGAACGGCGACGGCCATGCCGTGTTGACGGTCCACACCAGTCTCGGCGACTACATCCTCGATAATCTCGAGCCGAGGGTGCTCGTCTGGACGGACACCAAATACCAGTACCTGAAGCGCCAGTCGGAAACCGACTCCGGCGAATGGGTATCGATTAGAGATGATCGCATGCCGACCGTTGCGGTGGGCAGCGTCCAGTAGGTCGCCTTTCGGCTGGCGCCGGGTCCCGGGGCCGCCGCATCCGAACCAGCCGCGCCGCCGGCGCGGCGACGAAAAGCCCGGTCGAGTCCCCACCCTCCCCGTCCCCAACGACCGGGCCCAGGAGCCGGCCCATGTCCCTGGGCCGGCTCCGCCTTTCCGGGCAGAGCCGGTGGGACCGCAGTCCACCTCCGTTTACCGCGCATTTACCGTACGTCCCGCAAGGTCGCGCCCGGAGACGGCCGACCTGCAGACCTGATCGCCGCCCGCCGGGATCGCCCGATGACGCAGAACGTCAGCTCAGCCGAGGAAGTGAAAGGGATCGACCAGACGTTCCTGGTTCGCGCCTTCTATCTGTTCGTGGCCGTGTCGATTGCGTCCGCCCTCATCGCGGCGGCGGGCCGGTGGCTCGGCCCCTCGATCGCCATGGGCGGCTATTCGGACGATCCGAGCCCGCGCGAGATCGTCATCGGCAACAACGTCCTTTCGGTGCCGGCCAACATGATCCGTTTCGAGGAAGCCCGCCGCGACGGGGTGGCGCCGCGGCTCGATCTCTATCTGCGCTGGCCGGATCTCACCGGCTACACGGATGCCGCGCGCGACGATTTCAACAACGAGGACGACAGGAGAGACATCCTCTTCCTCTCCTTCGAGACCCAGGCGATGTCGCGCGACATGAGCGGACGGTTCGAACCCGTCTACCGCTCGCTCATCGTCGAGCCCGGCGTTCCGGGCGAAGCCGGAACGACGCTCTACCAGTTCAAGCCGGACACGGGGTACCAGAACGAGGTGCTGGCCGTGGCGGCGCGCCCGGCGGGCGGTCCCTTCGTCGCGCGCTGCCTCATCGGCACGGAGGGCCGGGATTCGCTCGCCCCCTGCCAGCGCGACGTCCTGCTCGGCGATGCGCTTTCCTTGACCTACCGCTTCCCGCGCCGGTTGCTGGCCGACTGGCAAGGACTCGACGCGGCTGTGACCGCCAAGGCCCGATCGTTCATGAGAACCGATCAATAATCCCTAGAGATCGACGTCCAGAATAGCCATCGAGAAATTGTAGGAAAGCTCGCCGTCGTCATCGTCCTTGAAGATGATGCCGAGAAATTCATCGCCCAGATACAGTTCGCACGAATCGTCCTTGCGCGGACGTGCCTTGACTTCGAGGGCCGGGTTCTTGAACGTCCGCTTGAAATAGGAGTCCAGTTTTCTGATTTCTTCGGGCTTCAAGGAACCTCTCCGGTGACACTCCGCCATGCGCGCCGCGGCGCGACAAGGCGCGCTTCTGGCATGCCGGTGCTCACCATGTAAAGCCCGGGAACGGTCTTTCAACCGTTGGGGAAAGCGTGTTCCTGATTGCTGAGCAACTGGTCCATGGCGCGCGAAGGCTCGTCGCAGCCGGACTCGCCGACGATGCGGGCGGGCACGCCGGCCACCGTCTTGTTGTTCGGGATCGAGGTCAGCAACACCGAGCCGGCCGCCACCTTGGAGCAGTGCCCGACCTCGATATTGCCGAGGATCTTGGCGCCGGCTCCGATCAGCACGCCGTAGCGGATCTTCGGATGCCGGTCGCCGCCGGCCTTGCCGGTGCCGCCGAGCGTCACGCCGTGCAGCATCGAGACATTGTCCTCGACCACCGCCGTCTCGCCGACCACGACGCCGGTGGCGTGGTCGATGAAGATGCCCTTGCCCATCCGCGCGGCGGGATGGATGTCGACCTGGAACACCGCCGAGGAGCGGCTTTGCAGGTAGAGCGCGAAATCGCGCCGTCCGTTCGTCCACAGCCAGTGCGCCAGGCGGTGCGTCTGGATGGCATGAAAACCCTTGAAATAGAGGACCGGCATCAGGAACCGGTCGCAGGCCGGATCGCGGTCGTAATAGGCCTGGATGTCGACGCGCACCACCGCGCTCCAGTCCGGATCGTGCCGCATCATCTCCGCGAAGGTCTGCCGGATGATGTCCGCGCTCATATCGGCATGGTCGAGCCGTTCCGACAGGCGGTGGATCACCGCAGCTTCCAGCGTCGGCTGGTTCAGGATGGTCGAGAACAGGAACCCCGAGAGCAGCGGATCGCTCGCGACCGCCTCGGCCGCTTCATCGCGCACGGCGTCCCAGATCGGATCGACCGACTGCAGGCCGGCGCTCCTGGCGGCGTTACGGATATTCATCGAGCTCTCCCTTCGCGTCGGGGCAAACCGTCGCACTGGCGGGTGTCATAGTGCATTCGGGGGCCCGATTGAACCGCAATTTCCTTAAGCATGATTCAAGTGGATTTGATGTGCCGCTTTTCAAGCGATCGTGGAAAACGAATCGTTGCCCGCAGGCGATCCGAGGAGGCCACCCTATGCCTTGCATGGAAAAGACCGTTGCCTGACCCGAGCTCTCGACGCTATGCGGCAAGCAAAAATCCCGGCCTGGTTTGGAACGGTTCTAAAACCTTGCCCCCTGCATTTTAGAACTACTCTAAACTACTGAATTGTAGTTGAATTTCGTATCGGCCGCCGCTAATTGAGCTTCTGTTAATACCTGATCGCAGGGCCTTGACCCCTGATTGAGAGGAACAATGAACGCTTCGACGCGCACCACGCGCCGCCATTTCCCTATTGCTTCCATGTTCATGCTGCCGGCCGCCGCCATGACGCTCGGCCTGCTGCCTTCAATGGTAACGACCGTCCGGGCGGCCGACCAGGAACTGACGATCACCATCAAGGATCACAAGTTCGAGCCGGCCGATCCGACTATCCCGGCAGGCGTCAGGGTCAAGTTGACGGTCGTCAACGCCGACAAGACCGCCGAGGAGTTCGAGAGCCACGATTTCCACGTGGAGAAGATTGTCGGAGGCGGCAAGACGGTCTCCGTCTATATCGGCCCGCTCGACGCCGGCACGTACAAGTTCTTCGGCGAGCGGCACGAAAAGACCGCGCAGGGCGTTCTCACCGTCAAATAGGTCGGCCATGATCTCGACGCTGGTCATCGTATTTCGCGAGTCGCTCGAAGCGGCCCTGATCGTCTCGATCGTGCTGGCCGCGAGCCGGGGCATTGCCGGCCGCACGTCCTACGTCGCCGCGGGATTTGTCGCCGGGCTCGTTGGCGCCGGGATCGTGGCGCTTTTCGCCGACAGCATAGCAGGGCTGTTCGAAGGCTCGGGCAGCGATCTCTTCAATGCCACGGTACTTCTGGCGGCCGTCGCCATGCTCACCTGGCACCAGGCCTGGATGTCGAGCCACGGCAGGGAGATGGCAGCGAGCGCGCGCCGGCTGGGCGAGAACGTGCGCTCGGGCGCCAAGCCGCTGTCGGCGCTGGCGATCGTCACCGCCGTCGCGGTGCTTCGGGAAGGATCGGAAACGGTCCTGTTCCTCTACGGCATTGCGGCCGAAGGCTCCTCCGAAACCGGTTCGATGCTGCTCGGCGGGCTGGCGGGCCTCGTGCTGGCGATCGTTATCGGCTGGCTCATCTATTCGGGCCTGGCGCGCATTTCGATGCGCCACATCTTCAGGGTCACGGGCGTGATCATCACGCTCCTTGCCGCCGGTCTCGCCGCGCAGGCGGCCGCCTTCCTGGCGCAGACGGGCTGGCTGCCGCCGCTCGGCAACCGCGTCTGGGACACGTCCTGGCTGCTGTCGCAGGACGGCATCCTCGGCCAGTTCCTGCATATCGTCGTCGGCTATGTCGCCGAGCCGCAAGGCATCCAGGTCGTCTTTTCTGTGCTGACGCTGCTTTTGATCGTGGCGGCTTCCGCCGCGGCGCGCCGGTCCGCCGAGGCGCGCCAAGGCATTCGAGAGACCGCGTGACGCCTGCGGCAAGGCCAGATGCGATAGCCTGACCTCTGATCGCGGGCTTCCGCTTTCCGTCAGATCGGGTGCTGGCGCAGGAACTCCAGCACCCTCTTCTTGAAGGTGCGGTCGCCCACCGAAAGCATGTGGTCGCGGCCCTCGATGGCGAAGGCCTCGCCATGCGGCATCAGTCCGGCCAGTTTCGAGGGAGAGCCGGCGATGTCGTCGGTGGTGCCGACCGCGACCAGCGTCGGCTGGTAGATGCCGGCGATCTCGTCCGCGCCGATCAGGTCGCGGGAGGTGCGGATGCAGGCGGCAAGCGCCTGCCGGTCGCTTTTCGTCTGGTCGGCGAAGGCGCGGAACATCTTTCCCCGCGGATGCGTGAGCGATGAGGCGTCTTCCGCCAGCAAGGCATCGGCGATCGGATCCCAGTCGCCGACGCCCTTCACCATCCCCTCGCCCAGCCCGCCGAAGATCAACGTCGCCACCTTCTCCGGATATTCGAGGGCCATGAAGGCGGCGATGCGCGCGCCCATCGAATAGCCCATGACGTGGGCGCGCGGGACGTTCAGGTGCTCGAGCAGCGCCGCCGCATCGCCCGCCATCTTCTGGGCGCGATAGTCCTCCGGCTCATAGCTCTTCGAAGAGGCTCCATGGCCCCGGTTGTCGAAGGCGATCACGCGGTATCCGGCCTCGGTCAGCGTCTTGACCCAACCCGGCGTCACCCAGTTGACGATATGGCTGGACCCGAAGCCGTGGATCAGAAGGACCGGCTCGCCCTCGCCCTGATCGATGAACGCAAGGTCGAACCCGTCATGATGAAAGAACTGCATGCGCCTTGACCGGGGAATCCACAGGCTGAAACTTGCGTGCGGGCCTGCACCTATTCCTGGTGCGAAGCCGCCTCGATGACCGGATGGTGCACGACCGTGCCATCCGTGATGCCGGCCTTTTCGGCCATTCCCGCCTTCAATTCAAGGACGAAGCGCACCGGCTCGTTAGGCGAGATGATGTCGGTTGAAAAAGGCGTGCCGTGGCGCACCGCCTTCACCCTCCCCTTCCCGTTGATGAAGATCAGGTCGAGCGGCATCGGTGTGTTCTTCATCCAGAACGCCAGCGG
>JBQCFH010000256.1:0-7843 GCA_051959385.1 Rhizobiaceae bacterium
ACGCAGGCGAGAAAGATCAGGCGCCCACCTCCCCCCCTTCGACGGGCTCAGGACGGGGAGGTCGTGGCGAAGCCGCGGGTGGGGGTAAAGATGTCGACGATATCCTCATCCTCGAAAACTTCCTGCCCTACCGTCTCATGCGGCTTTCCGAGGCCGTCAGCCGCGAATTTGCCAAGGCATATCACGACCGTTACGGGCTGACCCGGCCGGAATGGCGCGTCTTCGCCACGCTCGGCCAGTACGGCACGATGACGGCGACCGCGATCGGCGCGCATTCGGCCATGCACAAGACCAAGGTGTCGCGGGCCGTCGCGGCGCTGGAAAAAAGAAAATGGCTGGCGCGCGAGACCGATCCCGACGACCGCCGGGTCGAGCGGCTGACGCTGACGAAGGCCGGGCGCGCGGCCTATCGGGACATGGTGCCGGTGGCGCGGGAATTCGAAGCCAGACTTCTAAAGCGAATGGCCGAAAAGACATCTTTGCGGACGCACGAGGGCCTTGCGTTGCTCGAGCATGCAATCGAGGTGACTTGACCTCGCGTGTAAGCCTATCTTGAATATGGTCAGAAGGACTAGTCAAAATGACCAGAAATGTCGCTACTACCGAACTAAAAGCAAAGCTGTCAGAGATTCTCGGCGATGTGGAACGTGGGGAAACGATCGGCGTGACTCGCCATGGCAAGACGATTGCGCGAATTGTCCCCGAGCATCGTCACGATCCTGAACAGGTCCGACAGGCGATAGAGGGTTTGCGTAAGCTTCGTGCATCATTGCCGAAGAAGGGTGTGACACTTGAGGACGTTCTCAAATGGCGTCATGAGGGACATCGCTACTGATGGCGTTTGTGCCCGATGCATCCGTTACAGCAGCTTGGCTGCTGCCCGATAAGGAGAGTCCTCTTGCCGAAGATGTCCAGGACCTGTTGGTCGGACATCATGCGCTCGTTCCAACGGTCTGGTGGTACGAGGTCCGAAACGCGCTGATCGTTGCCGAGAGGCGAAGCCGGCTCTCAGAAGCCCCGACGCGCTTTATCCAAAGCAGCCTCTCCTCGCTTCCGATCCTTTTGGACAGCGAGCCGTCGGAAAGCGATCTGATGGAGATAGCTCGGCGCAATGTTTTAACCGTTTACGACGCGAGCTATGTCGAACTGGCGAGGCGAACAGCACTGCCGCTGGCTACGCTCGACAAGGCCATGGCCAAAGCGGCATCGAGGGAACAGGTCGATCTGATCCTGGAAATCTCCTGATTTTCACCAATCCATCACCACCTTGCCGGAATTGCCGCTTCGCATGGCGTCGAAGCCCTCCTCGAAATCGTCGATGCCGATGCGGTGCGTGATGAGACCGGAGACATCGAGCGGCCCCTGCACCAGCGCGATCATTTTGTACCAGGTCTCGAACATCTCGCGCCCATAGATGCCTTTCAGGGTCAGCATCTTGAAGATGACCTTGTTCCAGTCGATCTCGAAGCCGGTCGGCGCGATGCCCAGGATGGCGATCTTGCCGCCATTGTTCATCGTGTCGATCATGTCGCGGAACGCCGGCGCGGCGCCCGACATCTCCAGTCCCACGTCGAAGCCTTCCTTCATGCCTTCCTGGCGCATCACGTCGCGCAAATTCTCCTTCGAGGCGTCGACCACGTGATGGATGCCGAGCTTCCTCGCCAGTTCCAGCCGGTGCGGATTGACGTCGGTGAGGACGACCTTGCGGGCGCCGACGGCCTGCGCCACCAGCGCGCCCATGATGCCGATCGGACCGGCGCCGGTGACCAGCACGTCCTCGCCGACGAGATCGAAGGAAAGCGCGGTGTGCACCGCGTTGCCGAGCGGGTCGAAGATCGCCGCGATCTCGTCGGGAATGTCGTCCGGGATCGGCACCACATTGTGCTGCGGGATGGCGACATATTCGGCGAAGGCCCCCGGCCGATTGACGCCGACGCCCTGCGTGTTGCGGCAGAGGTGCCCCCTGCCCGCGCGGCAGTTGCGGCAATGGCCGCAGACGATGTGCCCTTCGCCCGAGACACGCTGGCCGCGCCTGTATTCGGTGACGGCCGAGCCGAAATCCGCCACCTCGCCGACGAAGTCATGCCCGGGCACCATCGGCACCGGCACGGTCTTCGCCGCCCATTTGTCCCAATTATAGATATGGACGTCGGTGCCGCAGATCGCCGTCTTCCGGACCTTGATCAGCACATCGTTCGGGCCGATCTCCGGTACCGGCACTTCTTCCATCCAGATGCCAGGCTCGGCTTTCGCCTTTACCAGCGCCTTCATCATGTTGGACATGGGGTTCTCGCCGCCTCGTCGTCCGCGGAGCCCCTTTGAGGAGAGATCATTCCTCGGGTCCGTCATCCTCGATATGATCGAGTACGGCCTCCGGCGCAACATCCTGCTTAAGCCGGTCCATTTCCGCATCCGCTTCGGTCCGCACGCCGAGCTTTTCCGCAATTGCGGAAGCAAGCGTGATCAGCCTGGTCACCTCATGCTCGGCCAGCAGGTTGATCTGCAGGTCAAGATCGTTGCGCCGCCGCGCCGCAGCCGCCATACGGTTCTGGCTTATGAGAACGAAGGTCGAGAGGAAGATCGCCTCCACCGAAGCGATCATGGCGAGGATGACAAAGCTGGGGTCCCAGGGCGCGACCCCCGGCACCCAGCGCAGATTGGCGATGATCCAGAATCCGAATATTGCGAGATGCAGGTAGACGAAAGTGAGTGAGCCGGTAAAGCGCGTGATGGCGTCGGCAAGCTTCTCTCCGAACGAGGCCGTTTGCGCTTCATACCGGCGACGCAGATCCATGATGCGGATGTTGCGTTCCAGTACCGGATCCAGCCCCTTGCTCGCCGGCTTGCCGGCTTGGCTTGGCTGCTCGGCGGTTTCCGATGCTTTTGCCACGGCGCGATCTCCAGTTTCGCACCGTTTCCAACATCGGCGGCCGGTTCGGGTTCCCGGTCAGGATTTCAGCACGCCCAGTTCCCGGCCAACCTGGCCGAACGCTTCGATCGCCCGCTCGATGTCGGAAGTGCTGTGCGCGGCCGACATCTGCGTGCGGATGCGCGCCTGCCCCTTGGGCACGACGGGAAAGGAAAAGCCGATCACATAGATGCCGCGGTCGAGCAGCCGTTTTGCCATCTCCTGCGCCAATGTCGCCTCGCCGAGCATCACGGGAATGATCGGGTGGTCGGCGCCGGCGAGCCTGAAGCCGAGTTTGCTCATGCCATCGCGAAACTGCCGCGCATTGGCGTAGAGCTTGTTCCTCAGATCGTCGCCTGCCGCGATCATATCGAACACCTTCAGTGAGGCGGCCGCGATCACCGGGGCGAGCGTGTTGGAGAAGAGGTAGGGCCGGGAGCGCTGGCGCAGCCAGTCGACGACGACCGCCTTGCCCGACGTGTAGCCGCCTGACGCGCCGCCGAGCGCCTTTCCGAGCGTGCCGGTGACGATATCGACACGACCCTCGACGCCGCAATATTCCGGCGTTCCGCGGCCGTGGCGACCGACGAAGCCGACGGCATGGCTGTCGTCCACCATCACCATGGCGTCATATCTTTCGGCCAGATCGCAAATGCTTTTCAGATTGGCGATGATGCCGTCCATGGAAAAGACGCCGTCGGTGGCGATGAGCTTGAAGCGACAGCCGGCCGCCTCCTTCAGCCGCGCCTCCAGATCGGCCATGTCGTTGTTGGCGTAGCGGTAGCGCTTCGCCTTGGAGAGCCGCACCCCGTCGATGATCGAGGCATGATTGAGCGCGTCCGAAATGACCGCGTCCTCTTCGGAAAGCAGCGTCTCGAACAGGCCGCCATTGGCGTCGAAGCATGAGGAATAAAGGATTGTGTCCTGCATGCCGAGGAAGGCGGAAATCTTCTGCTCCAGGAGCTTGTGCTCCTCCTGGGTGCCGCAGATGAAGCGCACCGAAGCCATGCCATAGCCATAGCGCTCCAGCGCGTCCTTGGCCGCTTCGACCAGTTCCGCGCTGTCGGCGAGGCCGAGATAATTGTTGGCGCAGAAATTTAGGACGTCGCGCCCGCCCGAGCGGATAGTGGCCGATTGCGGCGAGGTGATCACCCGCTCGCTCTTGTAAAGGCCGGCCTGCTTGAGGCCGGCGAGTTCGGATTCGATGTGGGAAAGGAATGCCCGGGTCATGACGTCTCCTCGGCTGCGGCGAAATGTGGCGCGGAAGGAGAGCCGAGTCCATTGGAAATGCGACGGGCCGCGATGTGGCAAGTCAGACGTCGTCAATCGTCGCCTTGAAAATCGGCTTCGAAATCCTGGCCGCCATAATAGACGCCGAGGATGTTCACCGCATCGTCTGCTACCTCAAAGGCAATCGTTACGCGGCGGCGATACCCCACCGTCCGCAGGCGCGGCCGTATGTCGTCCCTGCGAGCGCCACGTTCCGGAAACATCGAGAAAGAACGGCAATATTCGACAATGGCGGTCACGAAACTATCGGCTATCGCCGGTGACGCCCTTGTTGCGATGCTGCGGTATAATTCCAAAAGCTGCGCTTCCGCCCTTGGCGAGAAGGCGATGCGATGAGTCATCGAGCTTAACGGCTCTTTGTCCGCCGTTTTGCTTCGGCTTTCAACGAAGCCAGTACCTCGTCAGGACTTCGCCCCTTCGACGGGTCGGCCTTCAATTCGTCATAGGCGGCCGCGACTTCTGTGCGCAGCCAGTGATCGAGAGCATTGTCGCGCGCCTGCAGGGCCCGCAAACCGTCGCGGATGACCTCGCTCTCGCTGGCGTATTCGCCGGACGAGACCTTGGTCCTGACCATCTTCGCCATCTCGTTCGGCAGAGTGACGCTGAATTGCTGAGTGCTGCGCATGTCCTGTCTCAATCATGCCTGATAGGATTGAACACTATCACAAATGGGCTGCAGGTGGAACGGCCGCAAGACGTAAAGGGAATTCACGGCCACGATCCCGGGCGCGGACATCTTCGCCTCAACGCACGTAGCCCTTGCCGTAATAGCGCTCGATGCGCGACTGGACGAGTTCGAAGCAGATCGACATCGTCCAGTAGACGATGGCCGCGGCGATCAGCATCTCGAAGACGCGGAAATCGCGTTTGCCGATGATCTGCGCGGTCTTGGTCAATTCCCACACGCCCATCACCGACACCAGGGAGGAATCCTTCAGCATGGCGATGAACTGATTGCCGGTCGGCGGCACGATCAGGCGCATCGCCTGCGGGAAGATGATCTTGCGGAAAGTCAGCCCGGGCGGCAGGCCAAGCGCCATGGCGGCGTCGCGCTGCCCGTGCGGCACGCCGAGAATGCCGGCGCGGAAAATCTCGGCCATATAGGCGCCATAGCAGAGCGACAGCGCGATGACGCCCGAGGGCACCGCGTCGAGCGCGAACTGGCGCCCGAGCGTCGGCAGGCCGAGATAGATCAGATAGACCTGAAGCAGAAGCGGCGTGCCGCGGAAAAAGGAGATGTAGAAGGTCGAGACGGCGTAGGCGGGGCCCGACTTCGACAGCCGCGCCAGCGCCGCGGCCAGCGCCAGGCAGCAGGCGATGACGATCGAGATCAGCGACACGTAGAGCGTCGTTACCGCGCCGGTCGTGATCAGGAAGGCAAGGTTTGTCTGTCCGGTTTCGCTTTCCTCGAACCAGACGCCGAGGTCGCGGTTGAAGCTGCCGACGAAAGCGATGAAGAGGAGAAGAAGCTCGATCCAGACCACCACGATCTGGACGCCGAAGGGCAGGAGCCGCACGACGGCGACATTCACCCAAACCGCGACCGAGATGAGGATTCCGGTCAGGATGTTGAGCGCCAGGCCCGGTTCGGTGCCGGCTCCGGTGGCGCCGCCGAGAAGCGGCGCCAAGAGGCCGCCGACGCGCGTGCCGCCGAGGCCCATCCAGGACAGGATGACCGCGAGACAGACGACAAGGATCAGGTCGGCCCGCGTCGGCTTCAGGTCGAGCAGCCAGAAGCCGGGCGCCCTTGCGGCGTCCGGCTTCAGCGAATCGTCGGCGCTCGCCACGTCAGTTGGTCGTCTTCGCCGGCTTGGAGAGGTCCGTCCCGTACCATTTCATCGAGAGCTTCGTCAGCGTGCCGTCCTTGTGCATCGCCTCGACGATCTCCTTGATCTTGGCGTCGAATTCGGGATCGCCCTTGTCGGTCGCGACCGCCAGCGGCTCGTAGAAGGCCGGATCGCCGACCACCCGCATCGGATAGCCCTTCTTTATCGCGGCGTTGATCGTCGGCAGGGCTGAGAACACGGCGTCGAGGCGGACGCCGTCGCCAAGCTTCAGATCGTCGAACGCGTTGGTGTCGGTGTCGTAGGGTTTGATCTCCTTCGGCGTCACCTGATACTCGAAGGGCGGCACGCCCTGCGCGTCGATGACGAGATCCTTCTTGAGGTAGGCGTCATAGGTGCAGCCGCCGCAGGAGCCGATGATCTTGCCATTCAATTCGGAGATCTTGGTGACCTTGGAATCCTTGTGCACGGCGAAGGAAGCGGGCGTGTAGTAGTAGATCGCCGGGAAATCGAGGACTTCGGCGCGCTTCTTGGTCGGGGTCATCGACCCGACCGAAATGTCCCAGCGGCCGGACCAGCCGCCCGCGGTGATAACCTCCCAGGCGGGCGTGACGGTTTTCAGCTCCACACCGAGGCGCTTGGCGATCTCCTTGCCGACATCGATGTCGAAGCCGTCCATCTCGTTCTTGTCGTTCAGGAAGGATTGCGGCGGATATTCCGGATCCGACGACATGGTCAGCGTCTTGGACTTCATCACCCTGTCGAGCGTCTCGCCGGCATGCGCAGGCATCGCCAGCGCAAAGGCAAGCGAGGCGGCCAGGATCGAAAGGCCGAAAGATTTCATGGTCTCTACTCCCATTATGTTGAAAATCCCGTGTTCTTGTTGTTGGCCGGAGGCTGGCGGCGATCCTAAAGCGAGTTTCGCCGAAAAGGAAAGATTTCTGTTCGGCAAAGCCCGAGCCTGCCTTCTGACGCCCCCCTCCGTCGCGGCTTCGCCTCGACACCTCCCCCCGCTTCGCGGGTGGCGGATGGGTGACGGCCGCACCGCTCGAGCCCATCCTCTCCCCTCACGAAGTGGGGGAGAGGTGTCGCGCCCCGGGTCCGGCCTTTGGCCGGCCCGAGGACAGGCTCCGCGCGACGGAGAGGGGGTAAATTCCATGCGCTGCAGTTCTGCAGCATCTGGCCGGAGGGGCGCGATCAGAAAAACGCCTGGATCCCCGTCTGCGCGCGGCCGAGGATCAGCGCGTGCACGTCGTGCGTGCCCTCATAGGTGTTCACCGTCTCGAGGTTCTGCGCGTGGCGCATGACGTGGTAGCCGATCTGGATGCCGTTGCCGCCATGCATGTCGCGGGCCTGCCGCGCTATGTCGAGCGCCTTGCCGCAATTGTTGCGCTTGACGATGGAGATCATCTCCGGCGCCATCTTCCCCTCATCGAAGAGACGGCCGACCCTGAGCGCGCCCTGCAGCCCGAGCGCGATCTCGGTCTGCATGTCAGCGAGCTTCTTCTGGAAGAGCTGGGTGGCGGCGAGCGGCTTGCCGAACTGCTTGCGGTCGAGCCCGTACTGGCGGGCGCGGGACCAGCAATCCTCCGCCGCGCCCATGGCGCCCCAGGCGATGCCGTAGCGGGCGCGGTTCAGGCAGCCGAACGGACCCTTGAGGCCGGACACGTTGGGCAGAAGCGCCTCCTCGCCGACCTCGACGCCGTCGAGCACCACCTCGCCGGTGACCGAAGCGCGCAGTGAGAGCTTGCCGGCGATCTTCGGCGCCGACAGTCCCTTCATGCCTTTCTCCAGCACGAAACCGCGGATCTGGTTGTCGTGCGCGGCAGACTTCGCCCAGACGACGAACACATCGGCGATC
>JBQCFH010000257.1:0-4682 GCA_051959385.1 Rhizobiaceae bacterium
AGTATTGAAGGAAGCCCTCTGTAATGCTTTTTCGACGCCGCAAGCCCGACAGTTTCTACGACCGGGTGCGCACCCTTGTCTGGCCGCGGCGTTCATTCTCGCGCTCCTGGCAGTACATATCGAAGCGCGTGCTGCGGTTGACCGCCTCGCCGCATTCGATCGCGGCCGGCGTCGCGGCGGGCGTCTTCGCCTCGATAACGCCCTTTCTCGGCTTCCACATCATCATGGCGTCGATCATCTGCTACTTCATCCGCGGCAACGTCATCGCCGCGGCGATCGGCACCATGTTCGCCAATCCCGTGACCCTGCCGCTGATCTGGGGCGCCACGCTCGAACTCGGCCGCCTGATCCTCCACGGCACCTTCAGATATGAGGGCAAGCCGCTGCATCTGCACCATATTCTGAGCCACGACAGCTTCGCGAACACATGGGAACATTGGCTGAAGCCGATGGCGATCGGAAGCGTCCCGGTCGGCATCCTGGCGGCGCTCGTCTTCTATTTCGTGACGCGGGCAGCCACCAACGCCTTCCGCGTCCAGCGGCGCAAGCGGCTCGCCGAACGCGCCAGGCGGCGCGCTGCCTCCTCCGGCGGCATGGACGCCCGCATGGCTCACTCCTGATGATCATCGGCCTCGGCAGCGACCTGATCGACATCCGCCGGGTCGCGAAGACCCTGGAGCGGTACGGCGAGCGCTTCACGCTTCGCGTCTTCACCGAGATCGAGCGGGCGAAATCGGACCGCAGGCGCGAGCGCGCCGCCTCCTACGCCAAGCGCTTCGCCGCCAAGGAAGCCTGTGCCAAGGCGCTCGGAACCGGCTTGGCGCGCGGCGTTTTCTGGCGCGACATGGGGGTCGTGAACCTGCCAGGCGGCAAGCCCACCATGCAGCTCACCAACGGGGCGGCCGCGCGTCTTGACCAGTTGACGCCGGCCGGCCACCGCGCCGTTGTCCACCTCACCATCACCGACGATTTCCCGCTCGCCCAGGCCTTCGGCATCATCGAGGCGCTGCCTATTTGAACCCAAGCCATAGTTGACCGTTCCTCCCGGTCAATATCGTTGCCCCGGCTGCCCCAAGGGACTAAGACGGGCTACCTAGGGCCTGTTGAGCATCACCGCACGGGCTGCGCCGCAGCGGAAATCCGCCAGTTCTAGGAGCGAGGAGGAAGGACATGTCGAGCATATCCGACGACGAGCGACGACGAAATGGCGGATTTCAGCGCGGCCCCTCCGGGGTTGGGCCGAAATCGTCCCTGAAGGCGTCGAAAATGCTCGGCGGTGGTGAACACCGCCTTGCGCTTTTCTCCTGTTCAGGAACGATTTCGGCACCAACGCAGCTCCGTGTGCTGATACTCAACAGGCCCTAAACTGAGGACGACATGAGCGTGACCGACAAATCGCAGAAGAAATCCGGTGGCCTTGGCGAAACCGTCAGCGTCATCATCCAGGCGCTCGTGCTTGCCCTCGTCATACGGACATTCCTGTTCCAGCCCTTCTCCATCCCGTCCGGCTCCATGCGCCCGACGCTGCTCGAGGGGGACTATCTCTTCGTGACCAAATGGGCCTACGGCTATTCGAAATATTCGCTGCCGCTCGCGCCCGACATCTTCTCGGGCCGCATCTGGGGCAGCCCGCCGAAACGCGGCGACGTGGTCGTCTTCAAGTTCCCGCCCGATCCCTCGCTCGACTACATCAAGCGCGTCATCGGGCTCCCCGGCGACCACATCCAGATGAAGCATGACGAGCTCTATATCAACGGCGTGGTCGTGCCGCGCAAGAAGGTCGGACAGATCGACAATCCCGACATCACCGAGGTCGACCGGCCCGTCGATGTCTATCGCGAGACGCTGCCGAACGGCGTCTCCTACGACACGCTCGACCTGACCCAGAACGGCCTCGGCGACGACACGCGCGAGTTCGTCGTGCCGCCGAGGCACTATTTCATGATGGGCGACAACCGCGACAATTCCAGCGACAGCCGCTTCGCCGTCGGCTACGTGCCCGCGGAAAACCTCGTCGGCCGCGCCAACATCATCTTCTTCTCGATCGCCGGCGGCGCGAGCCCGCTTGAAATATGGAAATGGCCGTCCGAACTGCGCGTCTCGCGCCTTTTCACCATGATCCACTAGGACCAATTATGGCAGGATGGATCGGACGCACTTGAACGGCAAGCAACTGGCGCATGCGCTCGAGGAGCGGATCGGCTACGCCTTCCGCGACGAGAGGCGGCTGCAGCGGGCGCTGACCCATGCCAGCGCGCGCGGCGGCAGGGGCGCCGACTATCAGCGGCTCGAATTCCTCGGCGACCGGGTGCTCGGCCTGGTCATCGCCGAGATGCTGTTCCATGAATATGACGTCGCCAACGAGGGGGAACTGTCGCTCCGGCTGAACGCGCTGGTGAATGCCGAAACGCTGGCCGATATCGCCGAAGAGGTCGGGCTCATCGATCTCGTGCGCGCCGGCGGCGACATCAAGACGCTGTCCGGCCGCAAGCGGGTCAATTTGCGCGCCGATGTGATGGAAGCGCTGATCGCCGCCCTCTATCTCGACGGCGGCTTCGAGGTGGCCCGCGATTTCGTTCTCAAATACTGGCGGCCGCGTTCCGCGGAGGCCGGCGCTGCCCGGCGCGATCCGAAAACCGAGCTTCAGGAATGGGCGCACCAGGTTGCCGGTGCGGCGCCGATCTATTCGGTCCAGAGCCGCGAGGGCCCGGACCACGACCCGGTGTTCACCGTCAGCGCCCGCGTCGATGGCTACGCGCCCGCCGAAGGCAGCGGCCGCTCGAAGCGCGAGGCCGAGCAAGCGGCCGCGACCGCGATGCTGCTGCGCGAGAAGGTCTGGCACGCCGCCGGAACGCCCGAATGACCGAGGAAGCGGCATCGCCCGTGCCGACGCGCTCCGGCTTCGTGGCGCTGATCGGCGCGCCGAACGCCGGCAAGTCGACGCTCCTCAACCGGCTGGTCGGCGCCAAGGTCTCGATCGTCACCCACAAGGTGCAGACGACGCGCGCCATCGTCCGCGGGGTGGCCACACATGGCGCGGCGCAGATCGTCTTCGTCGACACGCCGGGCATCTTCAGTCCGCGCCGGCGCCTCGACCGCGCCATGGTTACGACCGCCTGGGGCGGCGCCAGGGACGCCGATCTGGTCCTGGTGCTGGTCGATGCCGAGCGCGGCATCAAGGGCGATGCCGAAGCCATGATCGAGGCGCTTTCGGATGTCGGGCCGCTCAAGGTGCTGATCCTGAACAAGATCGACCGCGTGAAGCACGAAAAGCTGCTCGCGCTTGCGGCGGAAGCCAACGCCCGGACCGCGTTTGAGCGCACCTTCATGATCTCGGCGCTTACCGGCTCCGGCTGCGACGACCTTCTGGACTTCGTCGCCGAGCGGCTGCCGGATGGGCCGTGGTACTACCCGGAGGACCAGATTTCCGACCTGCCGATGCGGCAGCTCGCCGCCGAGATTACGCGCGAGAAGCTCTATCTCAGGCTGCACCAGGAGCTGCCCTATTCCTCCCATGTCGAGACGGAGAGATGGGAGGAGAAGAAGGACGGCTCGGTGCGCATCGAGCAGGTCATCTATGTCGAGCGCGACAGCCAGAAGAAGATCCTGCTCGGCCACAAGGGCGAGACGATCAAGGCGATCGGGCAGGCGGCGCGCAAGGAAATCGGCGAAATCCTCGAACAGAAGGTGCATCTGTTCCTGTTCGTGAAAGTGCGCGAGAACTGGGGCGACGATCCAGAGCGCTATCGCGAGATGGGCCTCGAGTTTCCGAGCTGACGGCCTGACCATGGAATGGCGCGACGAAGGCATAATCCTGGGCACCCGCCGTCACGGCGAGACGAGCGTCATCCTCGAGGCGATGACCCGGACGCGCGGCCGCCATCTCGGCCTCGTGCGGGGCGGGCGCGGGCGCAAGATGCAGCCGCTCCTGCAGCCGGGAAACCGGGTCGATCTCATCTGGCGGGCGCGGCTCGACGAGCATCTCGGGATCTTCCAGGTCGAAGCCCTGGAACTCAACGCGGCGCGGCTCTTCGACAGCGCCGTCGCCGTTTTCGGCCTGCAGACGCTCGCCGCGCATCTGAGGCTCCTTCCTGAGCGCGATCCGCACCGCACGCTCTATGACACGCTGGAGCTCATCATCGGGCATCTCGACGATCCCGTTTCGGCGGCGGAACTTTTGATCCGCTTCGAGCTCCTCCTGCTCGACGAACTGGGCTTCGGGCTCGACCTCACCCAATGCGCGGCGACAGGGGCGCGCGAGGATCTTGCCTATGTCTCGCCGAAAACCGGCCGCGCGGTCTCGAGGGCGGCCGGCTCGCCCTGGCAGGAAAGGCTTCTGGCGCTGCCGGCCTTTCTTGGCGAGCGGGCGGGGCGGCGCGGCAGCGCGGGCGAGATCGGCGAGGCATTCCGGCTGACCGGCTTCTTCTTCGGGCGTCATGTCTACGAGGCGCGCGGCATCGAGCCGCCGGAGGCGCGCGCCGCCTTCCTGTCGGCACTCGGCCGCAGTTTCGCGCAAAAGGGGGAAAGTGCCGCATGAGCGCAGTGGAGCTTTATCCCGGCCGGGTCTCGCGCCTCGGTTTCGGCACGATCCCGGCTGCCGATCTCGTCGAGTTTTCAGGCCTCGAACTGCTCCAGCGCGTCGTGGACGGCCTCTATCCCGCCCCGTCGATGGCGGGCCGGCT
>JBQCFH010000258.1:0-3317 GCA_051959385.1 Rhizobiaceae bacterium
AGCACAGGACGTTGTTGACCTGATTGGGGAAATCGGAACGCCCCGTGCAGATCATGGCGTCCGGGCGGGCCTTGCGCGCCAGTTCCGGCATGATTTCGGGCACGGGATTGGCCAGCGCCAGGATCAGCGGCCGCTCCGCCATTTTCGCAAGAAGCTCAGGCTTGAGCACGCCCGCCGCCGAGAGGCCCATGAAGACGTCGGCGCCGCCGATCACGTCGCCAAGCGTCCTGGCGTTCGTGTCCTTGACGTAGGGGTCCTTCCAGCGGTCCATTTCCTCGACCCGGCCCTTGTAGGCGACGCCGTGGCGATCCGTGACCCAGATGTTGTCGTGCCTTGCGCCGAGCGAGACGAGCAGGTTGAGGCAGGCGAGCGCCGCCGCGCCGGCGCCCGACGTGACGATCTTCACGTCGCCAAGCCGTTTGCCGGCGAGTTCCAGGCCGTTCAGCACTGCCGCGGCGACGATGATCGCCGTGCCGTGCTGGTCGTCGTGGAAGACGGGAATGGCCATCCGCGCCTTCAGCCGCTCCTCGACCTCGAAGCATTCCGGCGCCTTGATGTCCTCGAGGTTGATGCCGCCGAAGGTCGGTTCCAGCGCCGCCACCGTCTCGACCATGCGCTCGATGTCGGGCGCGTTGATCTCCACGTCGAAAACGTCGATGCCGGCGAACTTCTTGAAGAGGACGGCCTTGCCCTCCATCACCGGCTTGGAGGCCAGCGGCCCGATATTGCCAAGGCCGAGCACGGCCGAGCCGTTCGAGACGACGCCGACCAGGTTGGCGCGGCCGGTATAGTCCGCAGCGAGCGCGGGATCGTCGCGGATCGCCAGGCAGGGCGCGGCGACGCCAGGCGAATAGGCGAGCGCCAGGTCGCGCTGGTTGCCGAGCGGCTTGGTCGCCTGGATCTCCAGCTTTCCCGGACGCGGATGCTTGTGGAAGAAGAGCGCCGCCTCGTCGAGATCGGAGCGGAGGGGTGTGTCGGACGCTAGCTTGGTCATCGGGGTTGCTGCCGGCCATACCGGCTTTGGCGGTGCTGCAGCTCGTTCTTTTTTAGCCCCGCGACAATGTGCCATGGCGGGATTCGCCCCCTCTCCGCCTCGCTTCGCTCGGCACCTCTCCCCCGATCGACGGGGGAGAGGATGCGCCGGCCGCACGCCTGGCGCCCATCCTCTCCCCTCACGAAGTGGGGGAGAGGTGCCGAGCAAACCGAGGCGGAGAGGGGGTCGAATTCCATCTAGAGCAGCCCTTCGCCTACCTTACCGCGCCACCACCTTCTGCGACTGCTCGCCCAGTCCGGCAATGCCGAGGCGGATCGTGTCGCCGTTCTTCAGGAAGACCTGCGGCTTCATGCCGAGACCGACCCCGGGCGGCGTGCCGGTGGTGATGATGTCGCCCGGGTCGAGCACCATGAATTGCGAGAGGTAGGAGACGACATGCGCAACGGAGAAGATCATCGTCTGCGTGTTGCCGGTCTGCATGCGCTTGCCGTTCACGTCGAGGAACATGTCGAGCTTCTGCGGGTCCTTGATCTCGTCGGTCGTCACCAGCCACGGGCCAAGCGGGCCGAAGGTCGGGGCGCCCTTGCCCTTCATCCACTGGCCGCCGCGCTCGGCCTGGTATTCGCGCTCGGACACGTCGTTGCAGAGCGCGTAGCCGAAGACATGGCCTAGCGCGTCCTTCTCCTCGACATAGTCGCAGCGCTTGCCGATGACGACGGCGAGCTCGACTTCCCAGTCGAGCTTCTTCGAGCCCTTCGGCATCAGCACGTCGTCATTCGGCCCCGAAAGGCAGTTCGGCGCCTTCGAGAAGATGATCGGCTCCTTCGGGATCGGCGCGCCGGTCTCCGCGGCGTGGTCGGCATAGTTGAGGCCGATGGCGATGAAATGCCCGGTGCGCGCCAGCGGCGCGCCGAGCCGCGCATTCTTCGGCGCCGCCGGAAGGGCGGAGAGGTCCGCCTTCTTCAGCGTGCGCAAGAGCGACGGCGAGATCGTTTCGGGCGTGTAGTCCGGCACCAGCGAGGAAACGTCGCGTATGACGCCGTCCTTGTCGACCACGCCCGGCTTTTCCTTGCCCTTCCTGCCAAATCGAACGAGTTTCAAGGGATTGTTCCTCTCTCCTGATGTATTGAACGATAAGCCGCGCCCGGTCAGAACGCGCTGTTGAAGAAGCCGCCGTCCAGGACGAGATTCTGGCCGACGATATATCCGGCATGCGCCGAGCAGAGAAAGGCGCAGGCCCTGCCGAATTCCTCCGGCCTGCCGAGCCGCCCGGCCGGGACCGTGCCCGAGACGCGCTTCATCTGCTCTTTCTCGGAAACGCCCGCCTTTTCGGCGCTGAACCTGACCGTGGTGCGGATGCGGTCCGTGTCGAACTTGCCGGGCAGGATGTTGTTGATCGTTACGTTTTTCGAGGCGACGGTTCGCGCCACGCCGGCGAGGAACGCCGTCAGGCCCGCGCGCGCGCCCGACGAGACGTCGAGCCCGGCGATCGACTGGTAGACCGACAGCGAGGTGATGTTGACGATGCGCCCGAAGCCGCGCTCGGCCATGCCGTCGATGACGGCGCGGATCAGCTCGATCGGCGTGATCATGTTCTGCTCGACGCCGGCAAGGATCGCGGCGCGGTCGACTTGGCTGAAGGGTTTCGGCGGCGGCCCGCCATTGTTGTTGACCAGGATATCGGGCGCGGGGCAGGCGGCGAGCAGCGCTTTTTGACCTTCCGCGCTCGACACGTCGGCGATCACCTCCGTGACCTCGACGCCGAAGCGGTCGCGGATTTCCGAAGCGGTCGCGGAAAGCGTCTTTTCGTTGCGGCCGTTGACAACCACGTCGCAGCCGGCCTCCGCCAGCGCCATGGCGCAGCCGCGCCCGAGACCGCGGCTCGACGCACAGACGATCGCCTTGCGGCCCTTTATTCCCAGATCCAAGGATTTGCCTCCGTTGCTTTGCGCCGCAGGCTATCCCGATCCCCTGCCGCGTGACAATCGCCATAAGCCCTGAACGCCATTTCCGCCAGAGCGCAACAGGACCAGCGGCTGGGCCAGGCTGGCCCTCCCGTTGCCGCGGATTGCCGTTTGGAACCGGCCATTGCCGTGCTATGGCGCGCTCGAACGCCATGCGGCCGCTCCTGGCCGCGCACCAGGCTCCCGATGTCGCTGCAAACCCCGGCCTACGAACAGAACCTGCCGCCGCTCGCGCCCGAGCAGCAGGTCAAGCCACGCCATTTCGAGCTGCGCATGGCGCTGCTCTTCGCCGCGGTGTTCATGCCGAACGGCTTCTACTTGCCTTATTTCCCGCTTTGGCTGCGGGAATCCGGCTTCGG
>JBQCFH010000259.1:0-5126 GCA_051959385.1 Rhizobiaceae bacterium
TAACACCCGACGTCATCAAGGTTCCCTGCCGTCTTCCGCCATCGCTTGGAGAGTTGATGGGGCCTCTGGCTGCCGCCACGCCCGTAAACAATCCGAAGCTTGCCAGGGGGATAGCATCAGCATGGCCTTTCTGCATCAGCAACCTGCCCGCTGCCTCGGCTTCGACATCGCCAAGGACAGCATCGTCGTCAGCGACGGCGCCGGCAAAGCCCGCACCATCGCCAACAATCGCCGCGCCATCCGTGCCTTCCTCAAGCGGACCGGCTCCTGCTTTTGCGTGTGCGAGCCAACCGGCGGTTATGAGCAACCGCTGCTCGAAGAGTGTCTCAGGGCCGAGCTGCCGGCCCACCGCGCCGACACGCTCAAGCTCAAGGCATTCATCCGCTCCTTCGGCACCCTCGGTAAGAGCGACGCCATCGACGCCGACAGGCTCGCCGCCTATGGCCGCGAGCGCTGGGCCATCCTGCCCCTGTGGACCAGGCCCGACCGCCACCAGCAGCGCCTGCGAGCGCTCGTCCGGCGCAGGTGCGAGCTGATGGCCCTCAAAGTCGCCGAGCAGAACCGCTCCAAGGCGCCGCGCGCCAAGGATGGGGACAAGGAACTCGCCGCCTCCTTCAGGGCCGTCCTCGCCGTCATCCAGCGGCAGATCGAAGCCCTCGACAAGGCCATCGCCAGCCTCACCGTACAGTCCCCCGCCCTCAGCCGGCGCATCGAAATCTGTACCGCAATGAACGGCATCGGCCCCCGCTCCGCCGTCGCCCTCATCGCTACCATGCCCGAACTCGGCACCCTCTCCCGAAGGCAAGCCGCAGCACTCGCCGCACTCGCACCGCACCCCAACGAAAGCGGCCAGACCAAGGGCTACCGCAAAATCCGCGGCGGAAGGCCCGAGGTCCCAACCATCCTCTACATGCCGGCGCTGCGCGCCGCCGCAGGCAAGGGCGAGTTCACCGCCTTCTACCGACGCCTCATCGCAAACGGCAAAAAGCCCCTCCTCGCCATCGCCGCCGTCATGCGCAAAATCCTCGTCACCCTCAACGCAAGGCTCAGAGACGCCAACCCCCTTCCTCAGAGTTGATGACGCGAGTGGGAGGGGGCCGCTCGCCGGCTGACCTTGGCAGCAGCCTGACGGAGCCGGGTGGCAAAGATAGCTCGACTCCCTTACATAGTCGCGACCGTTGGCAGTACCTTCCCCGCCGCGCTCCCGAAACGGCCGAATCCCATGCAGCCCATCATCTCCGTCAAGGATCTTTCCAAGACCTACGCGTCCGGCTTCCAGGCGCTGAAGACCATCAACCTGGAGATCGAGCGCGGCGAGATTTTCGCGCTGCTCGGCCCGAACGGCGCCGGCAAGACGACGCTGATCAGCATCATCTGCGGCATCGTCAACCCGAGCACCGGCCAGGTGACGGTCGCCGGCCACGACATCCTCTCGGACTATCGATCCGCACGCTCGCTGATCGGGCTGGTACCGCAGGAACTGACGACCGACGCCTTCGAGACCGTCTTCGCCACGGTGAGCTACAGCCGCGGCCTCTTCGGCAAGCCGAAGGACAATGCCCTCGTCGACAGAACGCTGCGCGCGCTGTCGCTCTGGGAGAAGAAGGATTCCAAGATCATCACGCTCTCCGGCGGCATGAAGCGGCGCGTCATGATCGCCAAGGCGCTGGCGCACGAGCCCTCTATCCTTTTCCTCGACGAGCCGACGGCGGGCGTGGACGTGGAGCTTCGGCGCGACATGTGGGAGCTGGTGCGTTCGCTGCGCGAAACCGGCGTCACCATCATCCTCACCACCCACTATATCGAGGAAGCGGAGGAGATGGCCGACCGCGTCGGCGTCATCAACAAGGGAGAGCTGATCCTGGTGCAGGAAAAGGCCGAACTGATGCGGCGGCTCGGCAAGAAGCAGCTGACGCTTCAGCTTCAGGAGCCGCTCGACTGCATTCCCGAGAGCCTTGCACGCTACGAGCTGGAACTCGCCGACGAGGGCCAGGGGCTCGTCTATACCTACGACACGCAGGGCGAGCGCACCGGCATCACCGCGCTTCTCGCCGATGTCAGCGCCGCCGGCATCCGCTTCCGCGACCTGCAGACCGACCAGAGTTCGCTGGAGGACATCTTCGTCAATCTCGTGAGCGACCGGCCATGAATTTCCATGCGATGAAAGCGATCTACCGCTACGAGATGGCGCGGTGGGGACGCACCAAGCTGCAGAGCGTCATCTCGCCGGTCATCTCGACCTCGCTCTATTTCGTCGTCTTCGGCGCAGCGATCGGCTCGCGCATCAGCGAGGTCGACGGCGTCAGCTACGGCGCCTTCATCGTGCCGGGGCTTTTGATGCTGTCGCTCCTGCAGCAGAGCATCTCGAACGCCTCCTTCGGCATCTATTTCCCGAAATTCGTGGGCACCATCTACGAGCTCCTCTCCGCGCCGATCTCCTATCTCGAGATCGTGGCGAGCTTCGTCGGCGCGGCGGCGACCAAGTCGATCATTCTCGGCCTCATCATCCTGGCGACGGCGGCGCTGTTCGTGCCGCTCAGGATCGAGCACCCCTTCTTCATGGCGCTGTTCCTGGTGCTGACAGCGGTGACTTTCAGCCTGCTCGGCTTCATCATCGGCATCTGGGCCGACGGCTTCGAGAAGCTGCAGATCGTGCCGCTCCTCATCATCACGCCGCTCACCTTCCTCGGCGGCAGCTTCTATTCCATCCACATGCTGCCGCCGCTCTGGCAGAAGATCACGCTGTTCAATCCGGTCATCTACCTCGTCAGCGGCTTCCGCTGGAGTTTCTACGGTCAGGCCGATGTCAATGTCGGGCTCAGCATCGGCATGACCTTCGTCTTCCTCGCCATCTGCCTCGCCATCGTGGCGTGGATCTTCAAGACGGGGTACCGGCTGAAGACGTGAGGGGCGTTGGGCTTTCCCCCGATCGCCACGCTTTTGGACGAATTTGCCTTTGCCGTGACGTTCGCCAACGGCATTTTCCCGTCGTGCCAACTTGGATCATGAAATGAAGACTACCCCCACTCCGCCTCGCTTCGCTCGGCACCTCTCCCCCTCAAAAGGGGAGAGGAAGGGCGCCAAGCCTTGCGGCCGGGGCTTCCTCTCCCCCGTCGAACGGGGGAGAGGTGGCCGCGAAGCGGACGGAGTGGGGGTCAAAGTCGTCAATCAGACTTCGAAGCTCTGACACATCTGGCGCCAGCCTTGCCATCGGCCCATGCGGCGTCAGATGATGAGCGAAGGAGGAACACCCATGAGCCGTCTCAACGGACCCTACGCCTCCGTCCTCGATCTGGTCGGCGAGACGCCCGTCGTCGAGCTGACGAAGTTCGACACCGGCAAGTGCCGGCTCTTCATCAAGCTCGAAAGCCAGAATCCCGGCGGCTCGATCAAGGACCGCATCGCGCTGTCCATGATCGCCGACGCGGAGCGCGACGGGCGGCTGGCGCCGGGCGGAACGACCCTCGAGGCGACAGCCGGCAATACGGGACTGGGTCTCGCTCAGGTCGGGATTCCAAAGGGTTACCGCATCGTCCTCATCGTTCCCGACAAGATGTCGCGCGAGAAGGTGCAGCATCTGAGAGCCTTGGGAGCGGAGGTGCGGCTGACGCGCTCGGACGTCGGCAAGGGCCATCCGGAATACTACCAGGACATGGCGGAGAAGCTGGCAGCGGAGACGCCGGGCGCCTTCTACGCCAACCAGTTCTCCAACCCGTCGAATCCGGCGGCGCATGAGCGCACGACCGGCCCGGAAATCTGGGAACAGCTCGGGCAGGATGTCGATGCGGTGGTGGTCGGCGTCGGCTCCGGCGGCACGCTGACCGGGCTCGGCCGCTTCTTCGCGAAAGTCTCGCCGAAGACGGAGATGGTGCTCGCCGATCCGGTCGGCTCGGTGCTGGCGCCGCTGGTCAAGACCGGCAAGACGATCGAGCCTGGAAGCTGGACGGTGGAGGGCATCGGCGAGGATTTCGTGCCGCCCAACGCCGACCTCTCGCTGGTGAAGAAGGCCTACTCGATCCCCGACAAGCAGAGCATGCTCGCCGTGCGCGACCTTCTGGCCAAGGAAGGCATCCTCGCCGGCTCCTCCTCCGGCACGCTTCTGTCGGCGGCGCTGCGCTACTGCCGCGAGCAGAAGGAGGCGAAGCGGGTCGTCACCTTCGTCTGCGACAGCGGCAACAAATATCTCTCCAAGGTGTTCGACGATGTCTGGCTCGCCGAGCAGGGCCTTTCCGACCGCGAGACGCACGGCGATCTCTCCGACCTCGTCGCCCGCTCGCACCGCGAGGGCGCCACCCTCTATGTCGGCCCGGACGAGACGCTCCTCAACGCCTATGGCCGCATGCGGCGCGGCGACGTCTCGCAACTGCCGGTGCTCGACGGCGGCAAGCTCGTCGGCATCATCGACGAGAGCGACATCCTCGCCGCCGTCGAGGGCTCCTATGAAGGGCGCTGGGACCGCTTCAACGCGGCGGTGCGCTCGGCCATGGCGAGCGAACTGCACACGCTGCAGGCAGGCCAGACTCTCGACGCGCTGCTGCCCGTCTTCGACCGCAACGAGGTCGCCATCATCTTCGAGGGCGAGGAATTCCTCGGGCTGGTCACCCGCATCGATCTCATCAACCATCTGAGGCGCGCAAGATGAGCCATCCGCCGAGAAACCGTCTCGCCTTTTCGACGCGCGCCATCCATGGCGGCCAGAGCCACGACCCGACGACGGGCGCGGTGATGGTGCCGATCTACGCCACCTCGACCTACGCGCAGCAGAGCCCCGGCGTGCACAAGGGCTACGAATATGCGCGCAGCCAGAACCCGACGCGCATGGCTTTCGAGCGCGCCGTCGCCGACCTCGAAAGCGGCTCGGCCGGCTTCGCCTTCGCCTCGGGGCTGGCGGGCATCGCGACGGTCTTCGAATTGGTCGATTCAGGCGCGCATATCGTCGCCACCGACGACCTCTATGGCGGCACGTTCCGGCTCCTGGAGCGCGGGCGCACGCGCTCGGCCGGGCTGTCGGTCAGCTTCGCCGATTTCACCGACCTCGGCGCGGTCGAGAGGGCGATCCGGCCGGAGACGAAAATGCTGTGGGTCGAGACGCCGACCAACCCGCTGCTCAAGGTGGTCGACCTCGA
>JBQCFH010000260.1:0-17730 GCA_051959385.1 Rhizobiaceae bacterium
TGACGAGCGCGCCGGGAACGAGCGTCAGCACGCCGGCCGCCGCCAGCAGCCCCCAGTCCATGCCCGCAGCAGACACGGTGCGCGTCATGGTCGCCGCAATCGGCTTGGCGTCCGTTGTCGTCAGCGTGCGGGCAATCAGCAATTCCACCCACGAGAACATGAAGCAGAAGAAGGCGGCCACCCCGACGCCCGAGGCAATCAGCGGCATGAAGATCTTGAAGAAGAAGCGCGGGAACGAATAGCCGTCGATATAGGCCGTCTCGTCGATCTCCTTCGGCACGCCCGACATGAAGCCTTCGAGGATCCAGACCGCCAGCGGCACGTTGAACAGGCAGTGCGCCAGCGCCACCGCGATATGCGTGTCGATCAGTCCGAAGGCGGAATAGAGCTGGAAGAAGGGCAGCGCGAACACCGCCGGCGGCGCCATGCGGTTGGTAAGCAGCCAGAAGAACATGTGCTTGTCGCCGAGGAAGCGGTAGCGCGAGAAGGCATAGGCCGCCGGCAGCGCGACCGCCACCGAGATCACCATGTTGATCACGACATAACTGATCGAATTGATGTAGCCGGAATACCAGGAGCGGTCGGTGAGGATGATGGCGTAATTGCGCAGCGTCGGCTCGTGCGGGTAGAGCGTCAGCGCGGTGACGATCTCGCGGTTCGTCTTGAAGCTCATATTGATGAGCCAGTAGATCGGCAGGAGCAGGAAGACGATGTAGAGCGTCGGCACCACCCACCACCAGCGCGATTCCCCGCCGCGCCGGCGCATGCGCCGCGCGATCACGTCTTCGGCCACCGCGCGCGGCACGCCGCCCGTCATCTCGGCTTCGCGCATGACTGTCCTGTCCTTCGCCTCGGCCATCTCAGTTCCTCGCCTCGCGGTTGGTCATGACCGTGTAGAAGACCCAGGAAAGCAGCAGGATGATCAGGAAGTAGATCAGCGACATCGCCGCCGCCTGGCCGAGATTGAATTCGCCGAGCGCCAGCTTGACGAGGTCGATCGACAGGAAGGTCGTCGAATTGCCCGGCCCGCCGCCGGTGACGACGAACGGCTCGGTGTAGATCATGAAGCTGTCCATGAAGCGCAGCAGGATGGCGATCAGGAGCACCCGGTTCATCTTCGGCAGCTGGATGTAGCGGAACACCGCCCAGCGCGACGCGCCGTCGATCTTGGCGGCCTGGTAGAACGCATCCGGGATCGAAACGAGCCCGGCATAGGAGAGCAGCACGACGAGGCTGGTCCAGTGCCAGACGTCCATCAGGACGACCGTCACCCATGCGTCGTAGGGATCGCGCACGTAATTGTAGTCGAGGCCCAGCGCGTCGACATAGTAGCCGAAAAGCCCGATATCCGTGCGGCCGAACACCTGCCAGATCGTGCCGACCACGTTCCAGGGGATGAGCAGCGGCAGCGCCATCAGGACGAGGCAGACCGGCACGCCCCAGCCGCGCCGCGGCATGTTGAGCGCAATGAAGATGCCGAGCGGCACCTCGATCGCCAGGATGACGAAGGAGAAGATCAGGTTGCGGCCCATCGCGTTCCAAAAGCGCGGCGAGCCGAGCACCTGCTCGAACCACGAGGTGCCGGACCAGAAGAAGACATTGTTGCCGAACGTGTCCTGGACGGAATAGTTGACGACCGTCATCAGCGGGATCACGGCGGAGAACGCGACCAGCACCAGCACCGGCAGCACCATGAACCAGGCTCTGTTGTTCCAGGTCTTGTCCATGGTCAGGCTCCCATCTCCACCCGCCAGGAATTGGCATAGAGATTGATGCCGGCGGGATCGAAGCTGACATGCGCCTCGGCCGGCAACTCGGCCTCTTCCGGCACGATCGCCGCGATCTGGCGGTCGTCGAGCGCCGCGTGCACGATTCTGTGGCGGCCGATATCCTCGACCTTGGCGATGGCCACCCGCATCCCCTCGCGGCCGATGCGCACATATTCCGGCCGGATTCCGAGTTCGGTGATGGCGCCGGCGTTGCCCTTGGGCAGGCCGGGCAGGCGGATCGCGCGCTCGCCGACCAGCGCGACATTGCCTTCCACCCTGACCGGCAGCACATTCATGCCGGGCGAGCCGATGAAGTAGCCGACGAAAGTATGGCGCGGCCGCTCGAACAGCTCCGCCGGCGTGCCGATCTGCACGATCTGGCCGTCATACATCACCGCTACCGTGTCGGCGAAGGTGAGCGCCTCGGTCTGGTCGTGGGTGACATAGACCATGGTGTGGCCGAAGCGCTTGTGCAGCACCTTCAGCTGCGAGCGCAGCATCCATTTCATGTGCGGATCGATGACCGTCAGCGGCTCGTCGAACAGGATGGCGTTGACGTCCGAGCGCACCAGCCCGCGGCCGAGCGAGATCTTCTGCTTCTGGTCGGCCGTCAGGCCGCGCGCCTTGCGGTTCGCCCAGTCGCCGAGGCCGATCATGTCGATGATCTCGGCGACCTTGCGGTCGATCTCCGCCTTCGGAACCGCGCGGTTCCTGAGCGGGAAGGCGAGGTTCTCGTAGACCGTCATCGTGTCGTACACGACGGGAAACTGGAACACCTGCGCGATGTTGCGCTCCTGCGTCGACAACGCGCTCACGTCGCGGCCGTCGAAGAGGATGCGCCCCTCGCTCGGGCGGAGCAGGCCGGAGATGATGTTGAGCAGCGTGGTCTTGCCGCAGCCGGAGGGGCCGAGCAGCGCATAGGCGCCGCCATCGGCGAAAGTGTGCTGGACCTCCTTCAGCGCGTAGTCCTCCGGCGAGCGCGGGTTCTCGACATAGGACTGGCGGATGTGGTTGAGGTCGATGCGCGCCATCCTCTCCTCCTAGGCCGCCTGGCGCTGGCTGGCCGATACGGCGCGGCCGCTGTCGTCGAAGACCATCACGTGACGCGGATCGATATAGACGTCGATCACATCATCCGGCTGCAGCGAATGGACGCCGGGCGCCAGCATGACCCAGCGCACATCGGCGAAATCGACATGGATGAAGCTCTCCGACCCGGTGATCTCGGTGACCGAGACCTTCGCCCGCAGCGGCACGGCCGCCGGCGTTTGCGGCGAGAGGGAAAGATGATGCGGCTGGAAGCCGATCGTATAGACGCCGTCGGCAATGCCCGCATGGGAGACGGGCACCGGGAGGTCCACCCCGCCGTCCAGCTGGAAATGCGCGCCCTTCTTGGCGAGCACGATCGTGTTCAGCGGCGGATCGGCGAATGTCTGCGCCGTGATGAGGTCGTCGGGATGGCGGAACACGTCGATCGTGCGGCCGAACTGGGTGACGCGGCCCTCCGACAGCGTCGCGGTGTTGCCGCCCAGGAGAAGCGCCTCGGATGGCTCGGTCGTCGCGTAGACGAAGATTGTGCCGGCCTCGGCGAAGATCCTCGGCAGTTCGGCGCGCAATTCCTCGCGCAGCTTGTAGTCGAGATTGGCGAGCGGCTCGTCGAGCAGGACGAGGCCGGCGTTCTTGACGATGGCGCGCGCGATCGCCGTGCGCTGCTGCTGTCCGCCGGAGAGGGAAAGCGGCGTGCGGTCGAGGAACGGCTCGAGACGCAGGAGATGCGCCGCGCGCCGCACTTCCACGTCGACAGTCGCGGCATCCGTGCCGGCGACCCGCAGCGGCGAGGCGATGTTCTCGTAGACCGTCAGCGTCGGGTAGTTGATGAATTGCTGGTAGACCATGGCGACGTTGCGCCGGCGCACGGGCACGCCGGTCACGTCCTTGCCGTCGAACCAGACCGTACCGGAACTCGGCGCGTCGAGCCCCGCCATCAGCCGCATCAGGCTCGTCTTTCCCGAAAGCGTGGGGCCGAGCA
The DNA here is from genome assembly GCA_051959385.1 of Rhizobiaceae bacterium. Classification (GTDB taxonomy): domain Bacteria; phylum Pseudomonadota; class Alphaproteobacteria; order Rhizobiales; family Rhizobiaceae; genus Mesorhizobium_L. The sequence goes on from JBQCFH010000260.1 coordinate 3,799, forward strand.
GGACGTTCAATGTCCCACGTTCCAGCGTCAGCGACACATTGGCGATGTGTGTCGCGCCGCCCACCACCTTGGAGACATTCCTCAATTCCAGCATCGTCCCTCTCCCGGACCGATCGCTATTCCGCTGCCGCGGACATCCTCCTGCCTGCTTCTCCGTCAATGAATTGGGCCACGTTCCTGGCCTGGCTTTCGGAAAGTTTCAGCCCCCGCTTCGTGCGCCGCCACAGGACGTCTTCCGCCGTGAGGGCCCACTCTTCCCGAATAAGATATCGTATTTCGGCCTCGTAGAGATCGGCGCCGAAGAAGCGCCCGAGATCCTGCAGGGATTTGCCGAGGCCGAGAATCCTGCGCGCCCGCGTCCCGTAGAGCCGGGTCAGGCGCCTTGCATGCGCGCGCTCGAGGAAAGGATAGTCGGCCTTGAGCCTGGAGACCTCGGCATCGAACTGCGCCGGCGCGAAGTCGCCGCCCGGCAGCGGCGCATCGGCCGTCCATGGCTTGCCGCGCCTGCCCAGATGCTCCTCGATTTTTTCGAGAACGGATTCGGACAGGCGGCGGAAGGTGGTGATCTTGCCGCCGAAGCTGTTGATGAGCGCCGCCTCGCCTTTCGGCGCGTCGACCCGGATGACGTAGTCGCGCGTCGCCTCCTGCGCCTTCGAGGCGCCGTCGTCGAAGAGCGGGCGGACGCCGGAATAGGTCCACACGATGTCGGCGCGCCGCACCGGCTCCGCGAAATATTCGCTCGCGGCGGCGCACAGATAGTCGATCTCGGCCTCGCTGATGCGGGCTTCGTGCGGATCGCCGTCATAATCGCGGTCGGTCGTGCCGATCAGCGTGAAATCCTCTTCGTAGGGGATCGCGAAGATGATGCGGCCGTCCTTGTTCTGGAAAAAGAAGGCGCGCGGATCGTCGAACTTCTTCCGGATCACGATGTGGCTGCCCTGGACGAGCCGGACATTGTGGACGTTGTCGCGGCCGAGCGCCTCGGCCAGCACCGCGTCCACCCACGGCCCGGCCGCGTTTACCAGGATCCGCGCCGGCACCTCCTCCGACCTGCCGGTGCGCGTATCCGTCACCGTCACCTTCCAGAGCCCGCCCTCGCGGCGCGCCGCTGTGACCCGGGTGCGCGTGCGGATGACGGCGCCGCGATCGGCCGCGTCGCGCGCCACGAGCGCCACCATGCGGGCGTCGTTCACCCAGCAATCGGAATATTCGAAGGCCTTCGAGAATATCTTCTTGAGCGGTTTGCCGGCGGGGTCCGTCCGCATGTCTAGCGTCCGCGTGGGCGGCAGTAGCCTGCGCCCGCCGATATGGTCGTAGAGGAAGAGGCCGAGCCTCAGCAGCCATGCCGGGCGCAGCCCCTTCTGGTAGGGCAGCACGAAGCGCATCGGCCAGATGATGTGCGGCGCGTTGCGCCACAGCACCTCGCGCTCCATCAGCGCTTCGCGCACCAAGCGGAATTCGTAGAATTCGAGATAGCGGAGCCCGCCATGGATGAGCTTGGTCGACGCCGACGAGGTCCCGCTCGCCAGATCGTTCATTTCCGCCAGGAAGACCGAATAGCCGCGCCCGGCCGCATCGCGCGCGATTCCGCAGCCATTGATGCCGCCGCCGATGACGAAGATGTCGAAGGGTGTCTCGTGGGACACACCGCTCCTCCCTTTCGTACTGCGCGATATTGCTGCCGGTACGAACGAAAATGAAGCGTAAAACGAAAGTCGAATGGGTGTCAAATAAAACCAATTCGCATTCGGATGAAAATTTTGCGGAGGATCGCGCCAGTCGATGCCGGCAGGCCGCAAATGGTGCGGGCAAGCTGGCCGGCCGCGATTCCCCCGTGACTCCCGCAACCTGGCGGGCTTTTTTCGTTTGACGCCTAGGGCTTTGGTCGGATGCCGAAAACGCATTGGTCCCAAAGGCCGTCGCGGCCGGAACGGTTGCGCTCTTGCGTTGTTTGTGCGCCGACAAGCTCGGCGCTCCGCAACGCCCTTCCTGTGCCGATGCTGTCGGACGCCCCGCCGGTTTCCCCGGCCGGCGGGGCTTTATCCCTCAAATGGGCTGGGTAAAGCATGCACATCGAAGTAGGGCCCGCGAGGCGGCCGGGAAATGCAAGCGCAATCTATGACGAGCCGCTGAAGGACGACGATCTGCAGCTTCACCCCGATGGCGGACTGACGCTGACGATCGACGCCAGCGGCATGAAGGACCAGAGATCCCGCTATCGCTATCGGTTTCGTTTCACGCCGGACGAATTGGACAGATGGTGCGCGGCAAGAGAAGCTTCGGTACGCGGAGCGAATGGAAGCTCGCGCGGAGAAGCGGCCGCTGACGTCCTGTCGTCAGAGGCCGACGTATCGGCCCCTGGCTGACCAGCCGCAGTACTGACCCTGCAAACTGTCCTGCGCCGAGCCGCCCTGCTGTCTTTTGGTTGGGCCTTTAGTCGGAGCACGGGCACGCATCGGTCCGACAGCCGGAACTTCTGCGCCCTGTCGTCATTGATGCGCCGGCAACCGCGGCACTCCGCAGTAACGCTCCGTGTGGCGCTGTTGCCATGCGCCCCGCCGGTCCCTATCCCGGCGGGGCTATCCGCCCGGGGCGTCGGCATGCAGCCGTTTGGTCGTTATGCCTCGTGGTAGAGCGCAAGGCGCTCCGCCGCCTTCTTCTCTCGTTCCGACACGTCTTGTCCTTCGGCGATCAACGCCTCGAGCATCGTGTGTATGCCGTCGAGCGCAGGCGCGTCCGCAACTTCTTGCCTCACCGGACCGGCCGCGGAGGATTGGGATGTATCCCAGAAACCAAAGATCAGGGCCGCAGTGACAAAGCCAAGACCGAAGCCCCACGGCGCTTTGCCTGCGAAGCCGGTCAGCAGATGAAATGCTCCGAGAGCGCCGTATAGAACGGCCGCAAGGCCAGCCAGCAGACGTCTGCTATCGAATTGATCCATCATTACAATTCCAGATTCCGTTCAGCATGCAAAACTGAAAGACGCGGGTTAAGCTTTGGTGGGATAATCCGATAAAGTTGGATGCATTCGCGCTGCCATTGCGGCCAACGCGGCGCCCCGGTCAAAACAGGTGCCGCACCCCGCCTGAAACCGGCCGATTCCGGCTGGCCGAGCGGCGTGCCGGTAGGACTTTTGGCCGACCCGCAAGGCGCATTGGTCCTAGGGGCAAATCCGGCAGGAACGTCAGCGCTCCTTCGGGATTAATCGCTGTATTAACTCACAGGAGCTGAGCAATGAAGAATGGATTGAAGATTGCGCTGACGACTGCGCTTGTCGTCGCCGGAGCGACTGCAGCATGGGCGCAGACTGTCGTGATTTCTCCCGAGCAGGAGACCGTGATTCACAAGTATATCACGACCCACGAAGCTGCCCCGGTCGAACTGCCATCCGGTTTTGACCTGGCGGTCGGGGCGGTGATTCCTCAGGATGTGAAATTGCACGTGATCGAATCACCCGACCTCGACACCAAATACGAGTACGTGGTCGTCGGCAACCGGACCGTGCTGGTCGAGCCCGATACGCGCAAGGTGATTAAGATCATCGAATGAGCGAAAGTTAGTTCGGCCCCGCCGGCTCAGCATGGCGGGGCGCTTTGCCGTTCGAAGCGTCGGCCCCGGCCTAGATGAGGGCCGGACGAACCGATCGGCGCAATCACGCCCCTTCGTCGACATCGTCGGCACGTCGCAATGCCCTTCCTGTGCCGATGCTGTCGCGCCCCGCCGGTCCACAATCCCGGCGGGGCTCTTTTTGCCTGCATCCCTGACCTTCGGCAGACACGCGCTCTGCCCGATGGAACATCAGCGGCGTCGCGAAGTTGCCGAAATTGCAGGGCGGCACGCGCGGACAGCCTCGCGACACCGAGACTCTGATGAAAACACGACCATTCCGCGCAATAGCCAGGGGAAGCGGCTGGATTCCGTCGAAACGCCGCTTTCCTCGCCTGGCTGCGGCCGCGGGAGTGCTGGCGGCTTCGGCCATTGCGAACTATTGGCTTGCGAAGCGAGCGGAACGGCGGAACCCGCCTTTGGGCTCCTTTGCCGACGTGGCGGGCGTCCGCCTGCACTACATCGACCGCGGCCAAGGTCCGCCACTCGTGCTCCTGCACGGAAACGGCAGCATGATCGAGGACTTCACGTCGAGCGGTCTCGTCGATCTGGCAGCCAGGCGCCACCGCGTCATCGTGTTCGACCGCCCTGGCTTCGGCCACAGCACCCGGCCCCGACGCCGCATCTGGAGCGCCGAAGCCCAAGCGGATTTGATCATGGCCGCGCTCGAACGGCTCGGCGCGGCGCCGGCGGTTGTGCTGGGCCACTCCTGGGGCGCATCCGTGGCGGTGGCGCTGGCGCTCCGGCATCCGGATGCGGTGCGCGGCATCGTACTCGCATCCGGCTATTACTATCCATCCGTTCGCCCCGATCTGGCGCTCGTCTCCGCTGCGGCCGTGCCGCTGTTGGGAGACGCCGCCTGCTACACGCTAGTTCCCCTCGTCAGCAGGCTGGTCTGGCCCCTCCTGATGCGCATGATCTTCGGCCCGGCTTCCATGCCGACGAAGTTCCGGCGCTTTCCCAAGGAAATGGCTGTGCGCCCGTCCCAAATTCGTGCCGTAGCGGCGGAATCGGCCCTGCTGATCGCGGCGGCAGCCAGCGCGTCCGGCAAGTATTCGAGGCTGAGGATGCCGGTCGCGGTCGTCGCCGGAGCCGAAGACCGCCTGATCGACCCCACGAAGCAGTCCTGGCGCCTGCATCGCGCCGTCGCCCACAGCACGTTCAGGCCGGTCTCGGGGACCGGCCATATGGTGCACCAGACCGATCCCGACGCGATCATGGGGGCGATAGACGAGGTATTCGCGCGGGCGGACGCCCGCCAAATTGTGGACGGCTAATTGCCCGCGAGCCCAGTCCACCGTCCTGGCGGCACGCACCGCGCAATTGTGCCGAGCACGCTTGCGGCCCGTGGATCGGCCGGAACTGAAACCGCGCCGCAGGGTTTTATAGTTCCGGCGTCGAGAGGTGCTCGCGCACGATGCGAAACTCCGATCCATCTGGCGTGACGCCCAAACACAAGCACATCGGCAGCGCATGATTGAAGAAGAGCAGCACCAACTCGTGTGCGGAACCTGCAGCCGGTTGGGGCAAGCGGAGCATGAAATTCAAACTCATCGCATTATCGGCGAGCGGCTGGCGCGGCTCATGGGCATCCCCTACGAGCGGGAACCGAGCGGAGACGCTCGCAAGCGCTACTTGGTGCCGAGTGACACCGTGATCGGCCTCGCTGAAGCGAACAGGCTGGGCATCGCGCGAGAAGGCGACCTGTTCGGCGGCGTAGTTGCGCAGCCCTTTCTCGCCACGAAAGCCATCACGCATCCGCTGATCGAGCCGGCGGCGGCCGCGCCCGAAGGCTGGAGCCATGCCTTTGGCGCGGCAACGGACAAGGTCGTGCTAGATGGTTTTACGGCATTCTCTGCGAGCGATGCCCGCCGCGCCGGGATACGCCTGCTTCGGGAAGGCGCGGTCCGGATCAAGCGAACGGGCGGCAAGGGCGGCAGCGGCCAGGCCCGCGTTTCGGATGCAGCATCGCTGGAACAGGCGCTCGCCGGAATCGATCCCGGGGAAATCGCGATCACCGGCATCGTGCTGGAGCAGGATCTTTCGGAGGTCACGACCTTCAGCGTGGGCCAGGTCCAGGCGGCCGGCCTGGCGATCAGCTATTGCGGGACGCAGCAGCTGACCGAGGACAATCGAGGGGAAACCGTCTATGGCGGCTCGGTTCTCGATGTCGTGCGCGGCGGGTGGGATGCGCTCCTGGCCCTGCCGCTTTCCGATCGGGAGCGTATCGCCGTCGCACATGCCCGGCGCTACGACGAGGCAGCACGTTCCTGTTTCCCGGGATTTTTCGCCACCCGCCGAAACTACGATGTCGCACTCGGGACGGACAGCAGCGGGCGCAGAAGATGCGGCGTGCTGGAGCAATCCTGGCGGCTGGGCGGCGCCACGCCGGCCGAGATCCTCGCCATAGAGGCGTTGAAACGCGATCCGGCGCTGGCCGGGATCGGGGCGTCCACGGCCGAAATCTATGGCGGGGCCGACGCTGTTCCGCCCCACGCCGTAGTCTTCTTTCGCGGCGATGACCCCGAAGTGGGGCCGATCACGAAAATCGCATGGCTGGAACATGGCGGCACATAAGCGCGAGATCGAAATTGCCGTCGGAGGGCAGAGGATCGGCGGAACGGTCCTGACGCCCGAGACGAAAGTACCCGGTCTGCTCTTCGTGCATGGATGGGGCGGCAGCCAGGAGCAGGACATGATGCGCGCCGGGTCCATCGCAGCGCTCGGCTGCGTCTGTCTCACCTTCGACATGCGCGGCCACGCGTCGACCGAGGAGCAGCAACAGACGGTGACGCGTGAGGAAAATCTGGCGGACGTCCTCGCCGCCTACGACATGCTGGCCGGCCAACCCTCCGTCGAACATGGCGAGATTGCGGTGATCGGGAGCAGCTATGGCGCCTATCTCGCCGCCATACTTACGAGTCTCCGCCCGGTTCGATGGTTGGCGTTACGTGTCCCGGCGCTTTACCGCGACGAGCAGTGGGAGACGCCCAAATGGGCGCTCGACAGGGAAGACCTGGATGCCTACCGGCACAGTCTCGTCTCAAGCTCGGAGAACCGCGCGCTGGCTGCCTGCACGAAGTTCCTGGGCGACGTGCTGCTGGTCGAATCCGAGCATGACGACCGCATCCCCCATCAGACGGTTCTGAACTACAGGCGTGCATTCTCGAACGTGCGTTCGCTCACCTACCGCATGATTGGCGGCGCCGACCACGCGCTATCGGACGAGACCTGCCGCAACGCCTATGGCTCGCTTCTGACAGGCTGGATAACGGAAATGATCCTCGGTGCGCGCAGCTGATGCACCTGAGCCAAGACCGGCAGGCGCCTGCTTTCGATCGGCAGCACCCGCGCAAGCCGGCTCTTTCTCAGCCTCGCTTTCGCAGCGCCGCTCGCATGATCGTGCGTTCGCGCGACAAAGGTGCCCGGTTCGGCTTGCGCAAGGAGCCGGGCGTGGCAAAGGTCAGAGCTGCTCGGCGGGCATTCTGTTTTTCCCGCCGAGCGCCGCGCCGATCGTCAGCAACTGCGGCAATGCCGTAACCGAAATTTGCATCCCGGCCCGGCCGACGGGGCTGAGCGCAATCGACGCGAACGCAGCCGCGGAGCGGACCCGCAGTTCGAACAGCCTGCGCCATGCCCGTGCGTAGCGCGCTCCGGCCAGCTTTCGCGACGCCGGATCGCGCGGACGCGTCTCGGCGAGCGCCGACGCCAGCAGCCATGCCGACTGGATCGCCATCGTGATGCCCTCGGCGACGATCGGATGGCACTCGCCGGCGCTGTTGCCGACGCGGAAGATGTCATCGGCATAGCCGGCCCGGATGCCGGGGCGTATCGGCCCCGCCGCAAGCCAGCGCCCGTCGAGCGTGGCGCCGCCGATCGCTTCACGCACGCCGCGGCAAGCGTGCATCATGTGTCGGGACAGGGCTTCGCCCGCGGTCAAGTTGCCGTACCTCTGGCGAACCATTCCCAGCATGTCGCGCCGGATGCAGCAGGAGAGCGACAGCCGCCTCCGATCCGCCCATACCAGGCCGCCATAGCCGCCCGGAAAGACGATCAGGGGCATCAGGTCGGGGCGGAGCGAAGCGTGCAGGAAATGAGCCTTGAAGCCAAGCAGGTCGCGGGGGCGGTTCACCCTGTCCGGCTGGCTCGGCAACTTTCCCGTCTCCCACGAGCCGTGCGCCGCGATGATGACGGGAGCGGTCAGAACCGCCTGCCGGCCCTTGCCGTCGATCAGCACCGACTGGACCACCCCGTGCTTTTCGACCGAAACCGCGCGCCAGGGCTGGAACACCTCGACGCCGGCCGCGCGCGCCTGCTCCATGAGCGCGTGGTCGAGGACGTCGCGCCCCAGCGCTCGCCCAAATGTGCCGGATCTTGCGGCCGGCATCGGCGCTTCGGCGACCCCGTGGCCACAGAAGAGGCCTACGCGACGGATCTCGGGCCCGGCCTCGGCTCGCCACAGGGCGCCGACGCCCAGCCTGTCGAGCAAGGGGATGTTCGTTGCCGAGATGAACTCGCCGCAGACCTTCTTGCGCGGAAAGACGCTTTTCTCGACGACCGCCACCTGCCATCCGCGTTGCGCGAGCAGAAGCGCGGTGGTCGAACCGGCCGGACCGCCGCCGATCACCACGGCATCGTAACTGCCATCTGTCATCGCGAGCTGCCCTTCGCGGCAAACACATGCGTGAACGGCCCGATGCGGCGCTCCTCGAACACGCGGCCCGCGCCGCCTGGCCAGAGCTGCGAAAGCTCGGTGCCGGAAAAACCGGCGCGCACGCTGGCAGGCGCATCATGCAAGGTGACCCGGTTTGCGCCGATTGCAGGCAAAAATCGCGTCGCGAGGAGCGGCAGGCGCGCCCTCCACGGCTCGGTCGCGACGAACAGCCCGGTCATCGGCGCGACAAGACGGAAAAGCTCCGCGAGGCGCTCGCCGTCGAAGTGGTGCAGGAACAGGTTGGCGCAGACGATGTCGAACCGCTCGCCCCGGGCGTTCGCCGTCCATTCGAACACGTCGGCCGTAACGGTTTCCGCATGCCAGCCAAGCTTCTCAAATCCGCCCCGTATCGACGGGCCATGGAGCGGCGCGCGATCAAGCAGCGTCAGCTCTACGCCGGGCCAATGCAGGGCCATCTGCCGTGCCACCGCCAGCATGAAGCGGCCGTCGCCGGCTCCGATCTCTAGGATGCGACGTGGCGGCCCGGCGGCGTGCCTGCCGAGCAGGCGACGCATGATCAGGGGCTGCAACATCAACGCGTTGATCCAGGCAAGGTCGCGGCGCGAGCCGATCGCCAGCGGGTCGCGGGCCGGCAGAAAGTCGAGCAGTTCCGGCTCGATCGAGCGGGCGGCAATAGGCGGCGAGCTTGCGGCGGACATCAGACGGTCCGGAACGTCATCGTTTCGGCGGTCAGGCCGGGGCCGAAGGCCATGCCGCAGCCATTGAGCCCGGGAGGCGCGTCGAGCATCCGCTCGAGCACGAACATCACCGTCGGCGACGACATATTGCCATTCAGCCGCAACACCTCCCGCGAGATGGCGAGCGCTTTTGGCTCCAGCGCCAGCGCGCGCTGGACGGCGTCGAGGATCGATCTGCCGCCCGGATGCACGGCCCAAAGGTCGATCTGGTCGATGCGTTTGCCGTCGAGCACGTCGCCTTGGTTGTCCGCCAGCGAGCGCTGGATCGCCGCCGGCACCTTGCCGGACAGCACCATGTCGAAGCCGGTGTCGTCGATGCGCCAGCTCATCAGTTCCCGGCTATCGCTGTCGACCAGCACGAAGAAGCGGTCAAGCCGCAGGCCTTTCGGCTCCGACGTGACCAGCGATGCGGCGCAACAGTCGCCCCTCAGGCAGAACGACAGCAGCGTCTCGAGCGACGTCGACTCCATGAGATGCAGCGTGCAGAGCTCCACGTTGACAACGAGCACCCGCGCATCCGGATCGGAGCGCACGATGTGACGCGCCATCTTGAGCGCATTCATCGCGGCATAGCAGCCCATGAAGCCTATGATCGTGCGTTCGACGGAGCGCGACAGCCCGCAGAGCGCGACAAGCGCGAGATCGATGCCTGGCGCCGAGAAGCCCGTGCAACTGGTGACGATGAGATGGGTGATGCGCGAGCGGTCTTCGCCGGCAAGCAGTTTCTCCACGGCGATGCCGGCAAGCGCCGGCGCGGCTTGCTCGTAGACCTTCATGCGCAGCGCCGTTCCCGGAAAGGCGCCGCGCACGAAATTGCCGGCCACGTCGATCACGCGCGCATAAGGGTTTTTGGCAGGCTCCAGGCAGGAATAGCGGCGTTCGATCCCCGACGCATTGGCCATGCGGTTGAAGACCGCCCTCTGGCGCGGCTGGTCGGCCAGCATAGAGGCTCCGATCCGGATGAAGGTTCGGTGAACTTCGTAAGCCGGAACGGCGGTAGCGATCTTGTTGATGTACGCGTTTGACGCCATTGTTCGCAGCCTCTTTGGCTTGCCGTTTGCGGCGCCCTCAGGGAATTAACGAATTGGCTCGGTCGCAAATCCCCGACGATCGCTGAAATTTTTCGTGAGAAGATCGCGCCCGGATGTCCGTCGGATTATACGCCGGCGCCGCCACGCCTTCTCTGAAAACCGAACGGAAATGCGCCGATGACGTTCCGCTTGGTGTTTTGGAGCCAGGGACTCCGTGATCTGCCCGGTCGGCGTCAGGATCCACTGCTGTCGAATGCATAGTGACGAGGCCGCAGGCCACCATTCCAGCGCAGGTTGATCGCTGGGCTTCAGACATCCCAAAGAGCCCGTCTCAATTCGAGCCAGCTGTCGCGGTCCGGCGCCGCCAAAAGACGCCAATCCGAAGCGTCTCCGGCCCGATAGGGGGTGCCGTCGAGCTTGGCGACGTGGCCGCCTGCTTCGGCGTGGATCAGCGTCCCGGCCAGATGGTCCCAGGGCATCAGCTTCGTGTAGCACCCGAAATCCGCATGGCCCTGGGCGAGCAGGCGGTATTCGTGCGCCACGCAACGATAGTTCATCGGCGCCAGGCAGCGTGTGTAGTTGGCCGCCGCGCGGCTGCGGTCCGGTCCCTCTAGGAACTGCCAGGACAGGGATCCCGTCATCTCGGAGACCGGAACGGGATCGGCCACCCTGGTCGGCGTCAGGTTACCGGCCGGATCGCGCACGAAACTGCCGGAGCCGCGCGCGGCAAGAACCCAGTCGCCGCCGACGGGATCGTGAATGATCCCCGCAACGGTTTCGCCCTTCATCGTGACGGCGAGCATGACGCAGAAGAGCGGAAGTCCCGAGGCGAAATTGAACGTGCCGTCGATCGGATCGACGATGAAGGCGAGATCGGCGTCCGCCAGGCCGTCGAGCAGCGCGACGTTTTCGCTGACGGCTTCTTCCCCGACGATCAGCGCGCCCGGATAAAGCTGGCGAAGCGCCTTGGCGATCATGCGCTCGGCCGCAACGTCGCTTTCGGTGACGACATCGTCGCGCGACGTCTTGCGCCTGACGCTGCTCCTCTCCAGACGGCGGAAACGAGGCATGATCTCGGCCTTCGCCGTCTCCGACAGAAGGTCGGCGAGCATATCCATATGGCTCTCATCGAAGGTCATTTCCGGCGCCTTCTCACGATCCGAGCGCTATCGTCGAACGTATCGCCCAGTCTTCGATCTCGATGCCCTTTCCGGCCGAGGCTATGCAGATGCGGTCGAAGCGTATCGGCCGGCCGGCGAGTTCCTTTTGCCAGTGCCGACGCGCCGCTTCCTTTTCCGCGCCATCGTCGGCGCCGTAGAGAAGGGAAATGTGGGGCATGAACGCGGCGGATGCCTGCAGTTCGGGCGCAAGAAGTGCGGTGGCCTTTTCGTGGAGTTCGGCCAAGGGGCCCGATGCGGCAAATCGTGCGTAGAAGGAACGGAAATAGAAGTCGCTGGTCCCGATATCCTCGATCGGAGCTGCAAAGCAGCCCGTTCCTTCGGCGGCCTTGCGGAGAATCCCGGCGAGTTCGGCCGCGCTCCGCTGCACCGCGTCGGTAAGCGTGAGATGCGCCTGGAAACGCGGCGTGCCGAATTGATCGGACAGCGCATCGACGGCGGATTGCAACAATGCCTCGTCGCTTGCGATCGGCATGAGCCATGTCGAATGCACCGCGCTCATAGGCCGGACCTCGTGGCGACAACGTTGCGCGGATGGCAATCGGCCCTCTGCGCAAACGCGATTGACGGAATGCGTGGGAAAGGCGCAATGGTGGGAGCCGTATGGACGCGGCTCCCCGTTCGCGTCCTGAGGGCGGGAAGTGGCGCCGTGTTGTCACTGGAATTTTCTGAGTCTACCATCAATTCTGATGCGGCTTTTGCAAGTGAGTGCGGTTGTTGACGGGCGTCGCTGTTCGATCATTGGTGAAGGCGTGGGGCGATACGCGGGCCGTTGACGACATCTCCTTCACCGTGGAGAAGGGCAGCCTCGCGGTTCTACTCGGGCCGTCAGGGTGCGGCAAGTCGACGACGCTCAGAATGATCGCCGGCCTCGAGGACCCGACCTCCGGCGCCATCGAGATCGGCGGGCGCGATGTCGCGGGGCTCACGGGTGCGGCGCGCGGCGTCGCCATGGTGTTCCAGTCTTACGCGCTGTTTCCGCATCTTTCGGTTGCCGACAACATCACCTTCGGCCTTTCGGTGCGCAAGACGCCGAAGCCTGAGATGCGCGAGCGCCTCGACAAGGTTGCCGAACTGCTTGGCCTCAAGCCGTTGCTCGCCCGCAAGCCCGCCCAGCTTTCCGGCGGCCAGCAGCAGCGCGTCGCGCTCGGGCGCGCGCTGATCGCCGAGGCGCCGGTCTGCCTTCTCGACGAGCCGCTTTCCAATCTCGATGCCAAGCTCCGGCAGGACCTCCGCCGCGAAATCCGGGCGCTGCAGCAGCGCCTGGGCATCACCATGATCTACGTCACCCACGACCAGACCGAAGCGATGAGCATGGCCGACCGGGTGATCCTCATGCGCGGCGGCCGGATCGAGCAGAATGCCACGCCGCACGAATTGTACGAACGGCCGGCGAGCCTCTTCGCCGCCCGCTTCGTCGGCGGCTCATCGATGAATCTCATCGATCTCGACAACGATGCTTCAGGCACCCGCGCCGTGGTCGCCGGACGTGAGGAGATGGCGATCCTGTCGCGGCCCGGCCGTGGCCTCGTCCTCGGCCTCAGGCCCGAAGATATCGAAATCGTCAAGGCCGGGGCTTCGGATGGGCCGACGGGGCATGTGATCGGCACGACAGCCGATGTCGAGGAGATCGAATATCTGGGCGCGGATGCGCTCGTCACATGCCGGCTCGACGGTCACCGGCTGACAGCCCGCACGCGCGGCACTGCGGCGCCGTTGATCGGCGACAGAATAAGGATCGGCTGGCGCGAAAGCGCCATGCATATCTTCGACGCCGAGAGCGGATGGCGCCTTGATCTGGCCGGCGGCGAACGAAGCCGGCCTGCTCCACACGTCAACAAAGACAGCCATAAACAGAGGGAGACTTCTACATGAAACGCCTGACCACCGCTTTCCTCGGCGCCGCGCTCGCGACGTCGATTTTCGCCGCTCCGGCCTGGGCGGCGACCGAAATCAGCTTCTACTATCCGATCGCCGTGGGAGGGCCGATCACCAAGATCATCGACGGCTACGTCAAGAAATTCGAGGAGGAAAATCCGGATATCGTCGTCAAGCCGGTCTATACCGGCAGCTACCAGGACTCGATCGTCAAGGCGATGACGGCCGCGCGCGCCGGCACTGCGCCCGATGCCGCGGTGCTGCTGTCTACCGACATGTTCACACTGATCGACGCCGGAATGATCCTGCCCTACGACCAGATCGCGACATCGGACGCCGACAAGGAATGGCTCTCCTCCTTCTATCCGGCGTTCATGGCAAACAGCCAGGCGAACGGCCACACCTGGGGCGTGCCGTTCCAGCGTTCGACCATCGTCCAGTATTACAACAAAGCGGCCTTCAAGAAGGCCGGTCTCGACCCGGACAAGGGGCCTGCGACATGGGATGAACTCGTCGCCGACGGAAAGAAGCTGACCGTTAAGGACGGTTCCGGCAATGTGACGCAATGGGGCCTGGAGATTCCGAGCTCCGGCTTCCCCTACTGGCTGTTCCAGGCGCTCGTCATCCAGAACGGTGCGGACCTCGCCAACCAGGACGGCACCAAGGTCGATTTCAACGATCCGAAAGTCGTCGAGGCGGCGACCTTCTTCAAGGATCTCAGCACCAAGTACGAAATCATGCCGAAGGGCATCATCGACTGGGGCACGACGCCGAAGGACTTCTTCCAGGGCAAGACGGCGATCATGTGGACGACGACCGGCAACCTC
>JBQCFH010000261.1:0-15130 GCA_051959385.1 Rhizobiaceae bacterium
TCCAAGCGGCTCTTTGCATTTGAAGGACAGCGAGTTTCGTAGGCCTAGCCTACGCATTCGGTGACGCGGGGTGGAGCAGCCCGGTAGCTCGTCAGGCTCATAACCTGAAGGTCGCAGGTTCAAATCCTGCCCCCGCAACCAAATTTCCGAAGCCCGTCAATAGTTTGCACGATGCCCCGGACCTCCATCCGGGGCATTCGCTTTTCAACTCGCTAATACCTCGCCAAATCGGGATGGCGGGAGCAGGTCCGGACGGGGCGAACGCGATTGGCGAACGCAGGGAACAATTCCCGCGAAGGTTCGTTTCTGTTCGCCTATGTTGCTTTTTTGGGGTGAACGGCCGCCCGCGTCAGGCGATCTCAGCGCCTAGCTGCCAGGATCATTCTCGGGCAGCCACATTGTGTCATGTTCGTCAAGCTGCGCGTTCGTCGAAAGGGGCCACCGTCACAGCCGAAATCCGCTAACTCGGGGGCGTGGTGAACTTTGGCAGAGTTCGGTTGGTCAGTATGGAAGCCAAGTTGAATCGGTCGCGCCGTGCGGACGGGCCTATGCCGAAGGCGGATGAGCAAGTCACATCACGCGACGATCTGCTTATCACCGAATCCTTGATCAGTCGGCCGAGGCGCCAGTCAAACCTCCTTGCCGAAATACAGGCGATGCAGGAATTGGCGCGATGCGCGGCGACGCAGCCGAACGAGCTGCTCGACCGTCTGGTTGTGCTTGCGGTTCAACTTTGCGATGCCGGTTCGGCCGGCATCAGCCTGTTGGAAGAGACACCTGAAGGTGAGACCATCTTCCGCTGGGTGGCGGTGGCGGGCTCGTTCAGCTCCTATGTCGGCGGCTTCACCCCTCGCAATCACAGTCCTTGCGGGATTTGCCTGGACCGTAATGAGCCCATCCTGCTGTCCCATCCCTACCGGGTTTTCGAATATTTCAACGACGCGTCGCCCGCCATCATCGAAGGCCTCATTCTGCCGTTCTATGGCGAAGACGGGGATGCACTCGGCACCATCTGGATTGTGTCGCACGAGGAGGGGCGCGGGTTCGATCAGGGCACCCTCGAGACGATGAAGAGGCTTGCCGAGTTCACCGCGCTTGCCTTGCGGATGACGAACTCGATCGCCGAGAAGGATCGGCTCCTGCACTCGTCGCAACATGAGATCGCTGAGCGCAAGAAGACCGAAGAGGCGCTCCGCGCCAGCGAGGAGCGCTTTCGCAAACTGTTCGAGCGTTCCAACGATGGCATTTTCTTGCTGGACCCGGAGCGCGACGCCGTACTCGAGGTGAACCCGGCCGGCGTCGCGATGTTTGGCTATGACAGCAGGGAGGAGTTGCTCGCCACCCCGCTGAGCGAGTTCTACCCCGAGGACCTCCCCTCGTTCCTTCAGTTTGTGCAGGACGTGCACAATGAAGGAGCAGGCTGGACCGATGAGTTTGCCTGCCGCGCCAAAGGTGGCGACCGTGTGGCCAGCGAGATATCCGCCTCAACCATCGTGGTGAATGGTAGGCGTTGCTTGCTCGCCCTAGTCCGGGACGTCACCGAACGCAAACAGGCGCAAGCAGCGTTGGCTGAATCCGAAGAACGCTACGGCACGCTCTTTGCCTCGGCCCCCATGGCCGTATTCGTTTGCGACCGGAACGCAGTGATCCAACATTGCAATTCCCGCGCTGTCGAGCTCTGGGGCAGAGAGCCAATTCTGGGGGTTGAGAAACACTGCGGCTCGGTGGGCTTGTGGCTCCCGGACGGATCACCGTTGCCGCACGAACAAAGTCCGATTGTGGAGGTGCTGCGCACCGGAATGCCCATCACCAATGTAGAGGTTTCTATCGAGCGACCCGACGGGGCGCGGCTCCCGGTCATCGTGAACTTTGCCGCAATCAAGGATCCACAAGGCGCTATTACAGGGGCGATCACGTCCTTCGTAGAGATCACCGAGCGCAAGCGCGATGAGCAGAGGATGCTCGGCCAACGGCATGTCCTCGAAATGGTGGCCACCGGGGCGCCGCTGCAAGAGACACTGGACGAGCTGATGCGGTTCATCGAGGCGCAGGAGCCCGGCGCTCGCTGCGGCATTCTCATCGTCACCGATGACGGCCAGCGCTTTCGACGCGGCGCGGGACCGAATCTGCCCGAGACCTATCACGACGCGCTCGACGGCGTGCCCATCACGCCACCTTATCTCGGCTCCTGCGGTGAAGCCGCCAATGAGTGCACAAGCATCGTGGTGCCTGACATTGTCAGTGAGACACGCTACGCAGACCAATGGCGCGACATGCTCCTGACTTGTGGCATGAAGGCCGTTCGGTCGACTCCCGTTCGCGGATCGGACGGGCGTGTCCTCGCCTCGATCGCAATCTATTATGATCGTCCGCGCGATCCGAATCCCGCGGATCCGCAATTGATCGACATTGTCACGCATCTGGCTGCAATCGCGATCGAGCGGGACCGAGACTTTGCCAGCCAGGTGGCCGCCCGCGAGCGTCAGAAGCTGCTGATCGACGAGCTCAATCACCGCGTGAAGAATACTCTGGCGACCGTGCAGTCGTTCGCGAGCCAGACGCTGCGTAACTCCAACAGCCTGGCCGAAGCGCGCTCCATGTTCGATTCGCGGCTTTTGTCTTTGGCGAAGGCGCACGATGTGCTCACGAGCCAGAACTGGGAAGGCGCAGATTTACGCACGGTGGTGGATCGGGCGCTCGACGCGCACCGAACTGCGAAGGAGCGCGTCACGATCGAGGGTTCGGACGTGCGCTTGTCGCCCAAGCAGGCTCTCGCTCTATCCATGGCGCTGCACGAGCTTGCGACCAATGCCGCCAAATATGGCGCACTGTCGAACGATAGCGGCCGGGTCCAAGTAGGGTGGCACGTTAGACGGAACGGCGGAGCAGCCGAACTTGATCTGAGTTGGACCGAAGAAGGTGGCCCGCTCGTGACGCCACCGACGCGCAAGGGGTTCGGATCCAGGCTCATTGAACGCAATCTCGCAAACGAACTCGCCGGTCAAGTGCGTATCGAGTACCGGCCGGCGGGTGTCGTCGCCAACATAAGAACTCCTGTGGAGCGCTTCCGGTCAGCAATCTGAAAATTGAGAATGGAAGGGCCTTAAGCGTGACTGGCAAAAGAGAGGGCTCGACTGGCCGCATTCTGATAGTCGAAGACGAGATGATGGTCTCCATGCTGTTGGAAGACTTTCTGGAAGAGCTTGGATATTCGCCCGTCGGGCCGGCGACGGCGTTGGAAAAAGCTGTCGCGATGGCGCGCGAGGCGGAGATCGACGCGGCAATCCTAGATGTAAATTTGAATGGCCTGGACACATATCCCGTCGCGGAGATCTTGCGCGAGCGTGGCATCCCATTCGCATTTGCCACCGGATATGGCGGTAATGCGATAATCGAAGATTTCCGGAATACACCGGTGCTGTCGAAGCCATTCCAGCTTGGCGATCTCGACCGAGCGGTATCCGAAGTCCTTCGACAATAGATGACCATGCATGCATGAGGGCCGGCATCTCGTCCCCTTACATTTGCAATCGACCGGGTTCATCCGAGGTCGGACAGGCACGTCCCTTCCGTGATTCTGCCGTGGCGCGGCCGCCGGTCGGAACGCCACCGCTTTTGCCTTGAAACGTAAAGCATGATCTGTTCGCATGCGCGCCGCCGCCGCTTGCCGGAGGCGAAGCCGTTCCCAGGGGAGCATGCCGATGCCGTCTCGCACATCGCCGGCCGGCGATATTCCATCGCTTCTTCGCGCGCATCCGCTGATCAGCGGCCTGCGGGAAGCGGTGTTCGACCGGCTCATGTCGGAAGCGGTGCCGCGGGCGGCCGAAGCGGGCGCGGTGCTTCTGAGACAAGGCGAGCCCAGCGACTTTGCGATCCTGCTGACGGAAGGAACGGTGGAGGTCGTGGCGGAGACTGTGTCGGGCGAAATCCGCCTTGCCAGCGTCGCGGCGCCGGCGCTGCTCGGCGAGATCGGCGTCATCGCAGGGCTGCCGCGCACGGCTACCATCCGCGCCCTCGGTCCGGTGCGTTTTCTCAGCGTCGGCAAGGACGTCTTCAATCGCCTGGCCGATGACAGCCCCTATATCCTGCGCCATGTGGTTGGCCGGCTCGGCGCGCAGCTCAAATCGATGAATTCCGCGATCGGCGCCTATACCGACGCGCTGGTCGCGCTCGAAAACGAATCGTTCGACCAGAGCGTCTTCGACAGCCTCAACAACCCTTCCGCCGAACTGGCCAATTTCGCCGAGACGTTCCGCAGGATGGCCGCGCAGATCGCGCTCAGGCAGCGCCAGCGCGAGGAACTCGCGGGCGCGACCGCGATCCAGCGCGCCATGCTCCCCGATCCTCTGCCGCGCGACCGCGCAGCACGGTTCGAGCTGTTCGCGGCGATGCGGCCGGCGCGGGAAGTGGGCGGGGATTTCTACGACGCATTTTTCCTCGACGCGGACCGGCTGGTCGTGACCATCGGCGATGTTTCCGGCAAGGGCGTGCCCGCCGCGCTTTTCATGGCCGTCTGCCAGACCACCTTGCGCATGACGCTCCGCCAATCCACGCCGGAAAAGATCGCCGAGGCGATCGAACGCGCCAACGCTCTTCTCGAAACGGAGAATTCCGCTTCGATGTTCGCCACCTTCTTAGGGGCGATCCTCGACCTGAGAAACGGCAGCCTCGCCTACTGCAATTGCGGCCACAACCCGCCGCTGGTCCAGCGGCGCAACGGCAGGGTAGAAACACTCCGGTCCGGCGGCATCGCGCTCGGCGTGGTGACGCCTGCGGACTGCGAGAGGCAGGCGGCCTTTCTGGAGCCGGGCGACCGGCTCCTGCTTTTCACCGACGGCATAACCGAGGCCCACGACCCGGCCGGCGAGCTTTTCGAGGAGGAGCGGCTTCACGCCTCCGTCGCCGTGCGTGCGTCCGCGGACACGCGCGGCCTGGTCGACGGCCTCTTCGAAGACGTTCATGTCTTTGCCGCCGGCGCGCCGCAGCATGACGACCTCACCTGCCTGGCGATCAGCTATCGGGGAACGACGCCGGGCGCATGACGGCACCGGGCGGGGCGGGCGCCCTGCGCCGATGCGGATAGGAAACAGGCAACCCTGTCCCCGAATTTTTGGAGCGCCGCCGCGACGGTTCCGATTGACGATACGGAAGCCGCGGCGCTAATCTCCCGCGTTGGCAGGCAGCCCCGTCGCAGGAACAAACCACCCGACGTGCAGGCTTTCTGAACGGCGACCGGCCGGCAGCCGGTAACAGCCGCATGGCGGCGTGTGGGCGGAGGGCGAGATGGGCGATCCTGTCGGCGACGGGCTTGGCATTGGCAGCGGCTGGCAGGGCAGCGGCGCCATGGGCTTCCATGACGGCATCCACATGGAGGACTGGACCTCCAGTCCGACGCCGTACCTCAACAGTATCAAGACTGCCGCCACGATGACTTCGGCGATCGTTGGCAGTGCCTCGACCGCCGCCGGCCCCTACGGCGCGGCCGTTTCGGCGGGCCTCAGCATGGTGCTCGGCTCCATCTCGGACGGGATCGATGCTTACGACACCCAAAAGACCGTCGCGATTCTCAAGAAGCTGGAAAGAGAGGTCGCGGGCCTGCCGGAACCGGCCAAGAGCGATCTCGGCTACGTCCTCGAAATCGCCATCAAGAAGAAGACCCGGCACCGCGACATCGCGATAGGGCAGGCCTCGACCCTGCAATTGGGCAAGATAGGCGTCGGCGTCTATCGCATGGGTCGCGCCATCCACAAGAAGCGCACCGGCACCAAGGGCGTCTCCAGGGAAAAGGCCGCCGAGGATCTCCTCAAATATATCCGCGCCGGCGGCCGGGCCGGAGACATCGCCAAGAAGATCGTCGCCGCGATCTCCAGGCAGAATTTTGACGACATGCTCAAGAACAGCATCAAGGAATCGCTGCGGAGCTAGGTCGGCGAGAGCAGTGCGCTGGCGCAGGCCGATGGCAATTCGTTTTGGGCGGATCTTCGCCGCCCGGAACTCAACGGAAGATAAACGCAAGACGGCGTCAACCACAATTACGGGTTTTGTCGGCAAGATCGAGCGGTAGCCGGTGAGGAGCCATTTTCCGATGGACTCGCCGATATGCAGAAACTAACGTCGAGAGAAAAATCGGCGTTGCAAATGGGCTCCGGCAACGTGCCGGTTTGGCGGGATGCGCCGCTTGTCGCGGCATGCAGGCAGGCTTGGGGGGCATGGCAAAGCTCGATATCAAATCGCTCGTGGGCAAGCTTGGTCCGCAGTGCCGGTCGGCGCTCGAGACCGCGGTCGGGCTGACGTTTTCCCGGACGAATTACGAAGTCGAAATCGAGCACTATCTGTCGAAACTGGTCGAGGCGGTCGATGGCGACGTCGCTGCGATCTTCTCGCGGTTCGAAGTCGAGCCCGATCGCGTAACCGCCGACCTGACGCGGGTGCTCGACCGCTTCAAGAGAGGCAACAGCCGTGCGCCGGTGCTGTCGCCCAATCTGGAGAAGCTGATCGGCGAAGCCTGGATGGTCGCCTCGCTGCAATTCGGCGAAACGTTGGTGCGCTCCGGGCACGTGATCATCGCGCTGCTTTCCGACAACACGCTCGCCTCGGTCGCGCGCGATGCTTCGGCGCAGTTCGGCAAGATCAATGTCGAGACGCTGACATCGTCCTTTGCCGATATCGTCGCGGGCAGCGGCGAGGCGGGAGGCGTCCCGGCATCAGGCGGCGCGCAGGGCGGCGAGGCCGCGCGGCCGCGGGTGCCGGGCGGACCGCTCGACCAGTATACGATCGACCTCACCGCGCGGGCGCGAGAGGGCAAGATCGACGCCGTGCTCGGCCGCGACGCGGAAACGAGGCAGATCGTCGATATCCTGACGCGCCGCCGGCAGAACAACCCGATCCTCACCGGCGAGGCGGGCGTCGGCAAGACGGCGGTGGTGGAAGGCTTCGCGCTGAAGATCGTCTCCGGCGACGTGCCGCCGGCGTTGCGCGACGTGGAACTGAGGACGCTCGATCTCGGCCTGCTGCAGGCCGGGGCCGGTGTCAAGGGCGAGTTCGAGAACCGGCTGAAGGGCATCATCGACGCCGTCAAGGCGTCGCCGAAGCCGGTGATCCTGTTCATCGACGAGGCGCATACGCTGATCGGGGCGGGCGGGGCTGCCGGGCAGAACGACGCGGCGAACCTTTTGAAGCCGGCGCTCGCCAGAGGCGAACTGAGGACGGTGGCGGCAACGACCTGGGCCGAATACAAGAAATATTTCGAGCGCGACCCGGCGCTCAGCCGGCGCTTCCAGGTGGTCAGGGTCGAGGAGCCGGACGACGAGTCGGCCATCGCGATGATGCGCGGCATCGTGCCGGCGCTGGAGGCGCATCACGGCGTGCGCATCCAGTCCGACGCCGTCGAGGAGGCGGTGCGGCTTTCCCGGCGCTACATCCCGAGCCGGCAGCTTCCGGACAAGGCGGTCAGCCTGCTCGACACGGCGAGCGGGCGGGTCGCGGTCGCCAGCCATGCCGTGCCGGCTGCCGTGGAAGACGCGCGCCGGCGCATAGAGCTGATCGACATGGATCTCGCCGTGCTCGGCCGCGAGGCGCGCATCGGGGCGGATCACGCCCAGCGCATCGAAGAGCTCAAGGCCGCCCGCGAGACCGCCGTCGGCGAGTTGGCCGAGCTGGAATCCAAATGGGAAAAGGAGCGCGAGCAGGTCGCGCGCATCCGCGAACTGCAGGACGAGCTTGGCAAGGAACAGCCGGTCGCCGCGAATGACGATGCGGGTGGGGCCGGCGGGGCGCGGGACGCGGACGCCTTGCGCGCCGAGCTGAAGAAGCGGCAGGCGGAGCTCGAGGCGTTGCAGGGCGAGCATCCGCTGATGCGGGTGACGGTCGACGCCCAGGCGATTGCGGAGGTCGTCGGCAACTGGACCGGCATCCCGGTCGGACGGATGCTGCGCGACGAGATCAAGACCGTCCTGTCGCTCAAGGACAGGCTGGCGGAGCGGGTGATCGGACAGGACCATGCGCTGGAGGCGATCGCGGAGACGATCCGCACCTCGCGCGCCAAGCTGATCGACCCGCGCAAGCCGATCGGCGTCTTCCTGATGGTGGGGACGTCCGGCGTCGGCAAGACCGAGACGGCGCTCGCCGTGGCCGACCTCCTCTATGGCGGCGAGCAGAACCTTACCGTCATCAACATGTCCGAGTTCAAGGAAGAGCATAAGGTCTCCACGCTCATGGGCTCGCCGCCCGGCTATGTCGGCTATGGCGAGGGCGGCGTGCTGACGGAGGCGGTGCGGCGGCGGCCCTATTCGGTGATCCTGCTCGACGAGATGGAAAAGGCCCATCCGGGCGTGCAGGACGTGTTCTACCAGGTGTTCGACAAGGGCATGCTGCGCGACGGCGAAGGCCGCGACATCGACTTCAAGAACACCATCATCATCATCACCTCGAACGCCGGCACCGACCTGATCCATCGCCTCTGCGACGATCCGGCGACGAGGGTGAGCGCTGAGGAACTGCACGAGGCGCTGCGTCCGGAGCTTCTCAAGACGTTCAAGCCGGCTTTCCTCGGCCGCTGCTCCATCGTCCCCTATTTCCCGCTGGCGGACGACATCATCCGCAAGATCGTCGAGCTGCAGCTCAACCGCATCCGCAAGCGCTACCTGGAAGTCTATCGCGCCAGCCTCTCCTGGGACGAGGCGCTGGTCGAGGAGATCGCCAGCCGCTGCACGGAAGTGGAAAGCGGGGCGCGCAACATCGAGCACATCCTTTCGCGCAGCTTGCTTCCGCGCCTGTCGGCGCATGTCCTGTCGCGGATGGCGGACGGCGAGGAGGTCGGCGGCATTTTCGTGGCGATCGGCCCCGACGGAGAATTCGAGTTCAAGGCCGGTGCGGGGGACGGCGAGGCTGCCGCCCGCCCCGGCGTTGAAGAAGGCGGCGAGGCCGGCGAGACCAACAGCGCGGCGGCGGAGTAGCTTCAACAGCGTCAGGCGCTCCATCGGGGGGCGCCCAGGGTTCGTTCACTAGTCTTGGGAAGGATACGCAATGGCTGTTTACTTGAAATATGACGGCATAGACGGCGAGGTTACGCAGAAGGATCATGAGAAGTGGATCGAGATCCACAGCTTCCAGTTCGGCGTGGGGCGCGGCATCTCGACCCCGACGGGCGGGGCCAAGAATCGCGAATCCTCGCATGCCTCCGTCAGCGAGATCACGGTGACGAAGCAGATGGACAGCGCGTCTCCGAAGCTCTTCACCGAATCCGCAGCCGGCACCAAGGGCAAGAAGGTCGAAATCCATTTCATCTCGACCGGCGATCCGGGCCTGACCTATGCGCAATACACGCTGGAAGACACGCTGATCTCCGGCTACAGCGTGTCCAGCGGCGGCGACCGGCCGACCGAGTCGCTCTCGCTCAATTTCACCAAGGTCGAGTTCAAGATGACGCCGTACGACGACAAGAACGCCGCCGGTACGCCGATCACCGTCAGCTACGACCTCGCCACCGCCAAGAGCGGCTGACGCTTGCAGATCAGCCTGGATGCCCGGGAGGATTCCCGGGCGTCCGGACTCCGGGAACTCGCATGGCTGAAACTATCTCGCAGGCGGATCGTTGGCTGACGCTCGACACGGCGCTCGGCAAGGACGCGATGCTTGCGACGGAGGCGACCGGAAGCGAGGCCATTTCGGAACTCTTCGAGTTCCGCGTGTCGGCTCTCTCCCCGAAGACGACCATCGCGCCGGAAGATGTACTGGGCAAGCCCGCGACGCTGTCGATGGCGCGCCCGAAAGACCAGCCGCGCATCGTCAACGGCATCGTCACCTCGATTTCGGCCGGCTCCGTCACCCGCGGCAACCACAGGCTCTATACGGTGGTGATCTCGCCCATGCTTTGGACGCTCGGGCGCACGTCGGACTACAAGGTGTTCCAGAAGAAAAAGGTGCCGGACATACTCGGCGAGCTCCTGGCGGGCATCAAGTTCAAGAACGCGCTCAAGGGACAATATGAAGAGCGGGAATATTGCACCCAGTTCGGGGAGACCGATCTCGCCTTCTTCCACCGCCTGATCGCCGAGGAAGGGATCTTCTACTATTTCACGCACAGCTCGTCCGACCACACGCTCGTGCTGTGCGATGCGGCGACAGCCTATGCGGACTGCGCCCAGGACTCGATCGAATATCGCCAGGATGCCGAGGACGTCGCCAATACCGTTTCCGTGTTCGAGATGGGAAGCCACCTGACGGAGACGAGCTGGACGCTCTCCGATTATGACTATGAGGTCTCGACCGACCCCTCCTCGACGACGACCAAGACGGCGCTGAAGCCCGCCAGCTCGAAGGACTGGGAACAGTTCCGCTTCGGCGACGGCCCGAAAGCGAAGGTGGTCAAGGCCCTTTCGGCCGCCGCGGTCGATGCGACGGACGCCGGCTTCACCGTCGTCGAGGGCAAAGGCGGCGCCGGCAGCTTCACGCCCGGCCATCGCTTCACGATGGCGAGGCATCCGGTGGACGACGTGGCCGGCAAGAAGTTCGTCCTGACCCGCGTGGCGCACGAATCGCGCGATCCGACCTATTTCACCGCGCGCCCGGGGATCGAAGGCAGGCCCTTTTACCGCAACAGCTTCTCCTGCATCCCGTCGGACCGGATCGCCCGGCAGCCGCTGCCGCCGCCGAAGCCTGTGGTCAGCGGGCCGCAGACGGCGCTTGTCGTCGGCGAGAAGAGCAGCATCGCCACCGACGACATGGGTCGGATCAAGGTCCGCTTCTACTGGGACCGCGAGGGCAAGAAGAACAACAAGGATACCTGCCTGGTGCGGGTTGCCCAGCCGCTCGCGGGCTCCGGATGGGGAGCGGTCTTCATTCCGAGAGGCGGGATGGAGGTTGTCGTGCATTTCCTCGACGGCGATCCGGACCGGCCGCTGGTCACCGGCGCCGTCTACAATGTCGACAATAAGGCGCCGTGGATCACCAAGGACAGCGCCACGAAGAGCGGCTTCTTCACGCTCAACGTCGGAAGCACCGCAAAGAGCACGGCGCATGAATTGTCCTTCGACGAGAAGGCGGGCGAGGAAAAGCTCACCATCCATGCGCAAAAGGATTTCCTGCGCGAGGTGGAGAACGACGACACGCTCGATGTCGGCCACGACCAGAAGCGCACGATCAAGAACAATCGCTCCACGACCATATCGGAGGGCAATGACGAGCTCACCGTCTCCAAGGGCAATCAGACGCTGACCATCTCGCAAGGCAACCAGACGGTCACGCTTTCGCAGGGCAATCAGACGGTGAAGGCGGCTGCCGGCCAGATCACGGTCGAGGCGATGCAGGGCATCAAGCTCAAATGCGGCGACAATGTCGTCGAGATCACGCCCCAGGGCGTCAAGATCAACGGCCTCACCATTACCGTGACGGGCACGACCAAGGCGGAGACCAAGGCTCCGATCGTCAACATCACCGCCGACGGCATGGCCGCCCTAAAGGGCGGCATCGTCAACATCAATTGAAGGCGGGAGCCGTGGATATCCAGACGAGCCCGCTTCGCAAGGTATCCGCGGCCACGGCGGCGGAGATCTGCCGCCGGGTGCAATTGTCGCCGGAGGCGACAGCGCTGCTTTCGTCGGGGCTCTCGCCGCAGGCCTTCCTCCGCTTGCTCGTGGCGGGCAGGCATTTCAGCGACGCGGTGAGGTTCCTCGCTTTCTCGCTGCCGCCGCGCGAGGCCATATGGTGGGCGTGCGTCACGGCGCGCGCCACCGAGCTTGCTCCGCCCGATGCCGAGTGCCTCGAGCGCGCGATCGCCTGGGCCTACGAGCCGGACGAGGCCAAGCGGCGCGCCTGCATGGAGGCGGCCGAGCGGCTGAGCTTCGAGGGGCCGGCGGCCTATGCGGCGCTCTCCGTCTTCTGGTCGGGGGGAAGCATGGCGCCGGAAGGCATGCCGGAGGTGCCGCCGGACCCGTCGCTTGCGGCGATCGGGGTTGGGGCCTCCGTGCTCCTCGCGGTCGCGGCGGGCGAGCCCCGATCGCAGGACCGGCGCTTCGAAGAGGCGATCGAGCGCGGTTTGGATATCGCCAACGGCGGAAACGGCAAGCTGAAAGCCGAGAGCCGCCGCGAGGCATCATAAGTCACCGGCGCTGTGCGGCTGCCGGGATGGAGATGAACCCTATAGGATGGAAGGCCAGTTCGGTTGATTCGCGCTGCGTTCTCTAGCATTCTCGGCTCAGGGAGGAACCTCATCGGTTTGGGTCTCGTGCCGATCGGCGCGGCTGGGCATACCGGGGGGAAGCTGTTCGGATGACGAGTCCGCAAATCATCGACATTGCCGCATTGCTCGCGCCCGTCTCCGAGGAGGCGCCGGCCGGCACCGACCCGCGCAGCGATAAGCAGTCCGATTCCCTCTATTACCGCGTAAAGGACGCCCGCAACGCCGCGCGTTCGGAAGAGCGCGGCGCCGTGGAAACGGGCGCGGCGACGCCGGAGGAATGGAATACGGTCGTCTCCGAGGCGATCGAGTTGCTGTCCACGGTGGGCAAGGATCTGGAGGTCGCCGCCTGGCTTGTCGAAGCGCTGGTCCGCACGGAAGGGTTCGCCGGGCTTCGCGACGGCCTCAAGGTGATCAAGGGCATCGCGCAGAATTACTGGGAGACCTGCTTCCCGGAACTCGACGAGGACGGCATCGAAGGAAAGGTAACGGCGGTCGCCGGCCTCAGCGGCTCGGGCGCGGTCGGCACGCTGATCCAGCCGATACGGCTTCTGCCCATCACGCGCGGGGAACTCGCCAGCTATTCACTGTGGAACTACGAGCAGGCGACCGAGATCCAGAAGATCACGGATGCCGATCGCCGGCAGGCCCGCATCGACGCGGGCGCCGTGCCGATGGAGAAGTTCATGCAGAGCGTGGCGGAAACGCCGGCGTCCGTGTTCGCCTCGACGGTGGGGCTGATCGACGAATGCCTCGCAGCGCTCGGCGAGATGTCGGCCGCGTTCGACGCCGTCGCCGGAAACGAGGCGCCGCCGGTCAGCGCATTGCGCGAATTGCTGCAGCAGGCCGGCGCGTCCATCCGCTTCTTCGCCGCCGACAAGCTCGCCGCTTTCGGCGCCGACGAACCTGCCGTGGCCCAGGATGCCGCTCCGGAAGCGGCCGACGGGGCCGGAACGGCTGCGCCGGCCGCCGCGGCGCCGCGCGTCGACGGCTATGCCTCGCGCAACGAAGCGCTCGGCGAGCTGGCGCGCATCGCGGGCTTCTTTCGCAAGACCGAGCCGCATTCACCGATTTCCTACACGCTGGATGAAGCCATCCGGCGCGCCCGGCTGACCCTGCCGGAACTGCTCACCGAGCTTGCCGAGGACCCTTCCCACGTCCAGCGCATCCTGCTGGCCGCGGGCATAAAGAATCTGGAAGCTTCGTCCGAGTAGGAAACCATCAGCACAGGAACCGTACCGAAGCGAGGAAGGTAACATGCCAGAAAGCGTCCAACAGAAACTCTCGAGGGTGCGCAAGCCGCGCGTCCACATTACCTATGACGTGGAGACCGAAGGCGCCCAGATCCGCAAGGAGCTGCCCTTCGTCGTCGGCGTGATCGGCGACTTCTCGGGCAAGCCGTACGAGCCGCTCAAGCCGCTGCGCGACCGCAAGTTCATCCAGATCGACCGCGACAATTTCGACGACGTGATGAAGCGCATGACGCCCGGCGCCGAGTTCAAGGTGGAGAACACGCTCGCCGGCGACGACACCGAAATGGCGGTCTCGCTCCGGTTCAATTCCATGGACGATTTCGAGCCCGGCGCGGTCGTCCAGCAGGTTGAGCCGCTGCGCAAGCTGCTCGCGGTGCGCAACAAGCTGCGCGACCTGATGTCGAAGGTGGACCGCTCGGAGGATCTCGAGAACCTTCTCGAGGAAGTGCTGCGCAACACCGACAAGCTCTCCGCGCTAGCGGACGAGCTTGGATCCGAAACGTCCGAAGAAAAGGCCTGAGCCATGAGCACCGAAGCCAAAACCCAAACGGCGCCGGCCGCCGCCGAGGAAACCCTCAGCGTCAGCCTCCTCGACCAGGCGATCGAGGCGACGCGCAACACCAAGCGCGACGAAATGCAGGATCTCCTGCGCACGCTGACCTCGGAAGCGCTCTCGGGCACCGTCACCTTCAGCAAGAACCTGACCCAGACCTTCAATCGGGCCATCGAGGCGATCGACGAGAAACTTTCAAAGCAGCTCTCGGCGATCATGCACCATCCGGACTTCCAGAAGCTGGAAGGCAGCTGGCGGGGGCTCAACCATCTCGTCAAGAACTCCGAGACGGGGGCGACGCTGAAAATACGCGTCATGAACCTCAGCAAGAAGGAGCTTCACAAGGACCTGACTAAGGCGGTCGAGTTCGACCAAAGCCAGATATTCAAGAAGATCTACGAAACCGAGTTCGGAACGCCCGGCGGTGAGCCTTACGGCACGCTGATCGGCGACTATGAATTCGGCGCCAACACCGAGGATATCGAGGTGCTGCAGGGCATGTCGAATGTCGCCGCGGCTTCCTTTGCGCCGTTCATCGCGGCGTCCAGCCCGGACATGTTCGGCCTGGAAAGCTTCACCGAACTGTCGAAGCCGCGCGACCTCGAGAAGATCTTCGAGAGCTCCGAATACATCAAGTGGCGGAGCTTCCGCGACAGCGACGACAGCCGTTTCGTCACGCTCACCATGCCGAGGGTCCTGGCGCGCGTGCCGTACGGCTCGGCCGGGCGGTCGATCGAGGAATTCAAGTTCGAGGAGGCGCCGGTTGGCCCGAACGGGACCGCGAGCGCCATGACCTCGGACAAGTTCACCTGGATGAACGCCTCCTATGCCCTCGGCGAAAGGCTGACCTCGGCCTTCTCCAAATACGGCTGGTGCGTCGCCATTCGCGGCGCCGAAGGCGGCGGCAAGGTGGAGAACCTGCCGAGCTTCACCTTCACCAGCGACGACGGCGACATAGACCAGCAATGCCCGACCGAGATCGGCATCACCGATCGCCGGGAAGCGGAACTGTCGAAGCTCGGCTTCCTGCCGCTCTGCCACTACAAGGGCTCGGACTACGCGGTGTTCTTCGGCTCGCAGACGACGCAGAAGCCGAAGAAATACGACAGCCCCGACGCCACCGCCAACGCGGCGATCTCGGCGCGGCTG
>JBQCFH010000262.1:0-4582 GCA_051959385.1 Rhizobiaceae bacterium
TCGCGCATGACGCCGCGAAGGAAATGGGCGTTGCCGTGATTCCAGTCGGAGACCAGCGAATGGGTGTAGAAGAGAAAGCGCATCTAGCCCGCCTCCGCATGAATGGCTGCGGCGCAGTCGTAGACGGAGTGCATCGCTGCCGCCTGCCGCTCCATCGTGAACTGCCGCGACCTGTTGAGCGCTGCGAGGCTGAGCCGTTCCCAGCGCCGCGGACTGTCCATCAACTGATCGACCGCCGACGCAAGCAGGCGCGAATTGCGGGGCGGAAAGAACAGCGCCGCATCGCCCCAGAGTTCGCGATAGGTCGGGATGTCGGCGAGCACCAGCGGCGTTCCGGCGCTCGCGGCTTCGAGCGCGGCGAGGCCGAACGGCTCATAGAGCGAGGGAGAGACGAACAGTTGGGCACGCGCCATCAGCCGTCGGGCATCGCGGTGGGGAAGCTCTCCGAGCTGAACCGCATTGCGGAATCGGAAGCTTGTGCCGTTCGGCCCGCTTGTCGGCCCGGCAGCGAATACCGGCTTGCCGATGTGAGCCGCCGCCTCGTCCAGCACTGCGGCGTTCTTGCCTTCGTCCCACCAGCGTGCGGCCGCCAGGATGATTTCCTCGCGGTCCTCGGCCGGCAGCGGGCCGGAGGTGGCGTTGTGCACGACCGCGATCCGCGGGATCGGACCATAGCAGGCTTCCAGCGATGCGGCGTGGGCGGCGCTCGGCGCTACGACGAAATCGGCCCGGTCGAAACCGCGTCGGTTTCGCTCGCCTTGCCAGGCCCATTCGTCGGGGGCCGGGCTGGATTTCACCGCCCGGAACCAGCTCGCGACACAGGAATGGGAGACCGTGACCACGGGGCATGGAACGTCCAGCCCTGCCGCCTGCGACGGAGCGTTCAGATGCAGCATGTCGATCGCATGGTCGCGCAGCAGCGGAACGAGTTCGGCCTGCAGACCGTCCAGATCCGGCTCGTGACGCGTCAGCCAGTCGGGAGGCGTCTTCAGCCAGTAGAGCTTGGAAATCGCCATCGCCTTGCGTGCCTGCTCTTCGGAAGGTTCCGGTCCCAGCCCGGCGATGACCACCGTATCGCCGCCATCGACGAGCTGGCGCGCCAGTCCGAGGGCGTATTGCCAGACGCCCCCAACCGCATCGACAGTCATGAGGATACGGCGCTGTTGGCCGTTCAGGCGCCGCAGCATCTGGCTTTCCCGTGGCCGGACCCTGCCCGATCATGCGAGGAGTATGTCGCTCTTGCGGCGTGGCGTCTCATGCGACCGCCCTCACCTTCCGAGCGTCGGCGCCGGTGACGCGGTTGCGGGCAAGCCAGGCGGCGAGGTCCCCCACGCCTTCGCGCCAACCGCATTTCGCCGTCCAGCCCGTCGCCGACCGCAGCCGTCTTGTATCGGCAACGAAATAGGGCTGGTCTCCGGTGCGCGGCGCTTCGTACCTGACCGTGACGTTGCGCCCCGTGAGAGCCCGGATCTCGGCGATGAGATCGTTGAGGCTGATGGCGTTATCCGGTCCGCCGCCCAGGTTGAAAGCTTGCCCCCTGAGCCGCTCGATCCGCTCCAGGAGGAGCCGGTACGCCGCGACCGCGTCCGAGACATGCAGGACGTCGCGGACCTGTTTCCCGTCTCCGAAAATGGTAAGCGGCTCGCCGGAAAGTGCACGGATGAGGAAATGGGCGACCCAGCCCTGATCCTCCGTGCCGAACTGATGGGGACCATAGATGCAGCTCATCCGCAGCACGGCCGTCGGGATCCCGTAGGATGCCGCATAATCGAGCACGTACTGGTCGGCGACGCCCTTGGAGCAGCCGTAAGGCGTGCAGAAATCGAGCGGGCTGTCTTCGCCGATGCCGTGCGCGGCGAGATCCGCATCCGCAGGCGCATAGCGGCCGTCCCGCTCGACCGTGTCGACATGCTCCAGGGAACCGTAGACCTTGTTCGTGCTGGCAAAGATGACCGGGATACGCTCGCCCGAGCGGCGAACCGCCTCCAGCACGTTGAGTGTGCCCCGCGCGTTCGTTTCAAAATCGTCGATCGGATCGGCAAGGCTCGTCGTGACCGCCGTCTGCGCGGCAAGATGATATATGGCCCGCGCTCCCGACAAGGCGGAGGAGATCACGGCTGCGTCGCGTATGTCCGCGACCTTCACCGTCACCTTTTTCCCATGCCGTTCCGTCAGCCAGCGCAGGTTTTCCTCCACGCCGGCGCGGCTGAGATTGTCGATCACCGTCACCGGGCAGCCGCTGGCAAGCAGGCTGTCGGCCAGATTGCATCCGATGAAGCCGCATCCGCCGACCACGACAATGGGTGCTTCGCTTCCCGGTGTCATGACACCAGACCCATCGCTTCGAGTTCCTGCTTCATGACCGCTCCGCGATCCACGGCCACCGTCCCGCGCACCCAGCGGACCATCTCCTCGAGAGAGTCCTCCAGGCGGTGTTGCGGCGCGTAATCCAAGAGCTCGCGGGCCTTGGCTATATCGGCGAAGCAGTGGCGTATGTCGCCTGAACGGGCCTTGCCCAAAAACTCCGGCTTGAGTTCCGGCACGCCCATTGCCTCGGCGAGGAGCATCGCGACCTGGCTGATGGAATAGGCCGATCCGCTGCCGATATTGATGACGTGGCCGCCGGCGTTCGGCTGTTCCAGCGCCAGACGAAAGGCGCGGGCCACGTCGCGGACATGCACGAAATCGCGCTTCTGCTCCCCGTCCTCGAACACCATTGGCCGCTGGCCGTTGGCAAGGCGCGATGCGAAATTGGCGAGCACGCCGGTATAGGGGTTGGAGAGCGCCTGGCCCGGACCGAACACGTTGAACAGGCGGAGCGCCACGGCGTCGATGCCGTATGCCTCGCCGAAGATCAGAATGGCCCGCTCCTGGGCATACTTGGTCAGCGCATAGATCGAGGCGAGATCGACAGGCTTGTCCTCATCCGTAGCGACGGGCGTGACTTTCGCCCCCTCCCCCGACACAGGGTCCCATAGCCCCGCCTGAATGCGGCGACGGTTGCGCCTCACATTGCCGAGCAGGCGCCCGT
Organism: Rhizobiaceae bacterium; assembly: GCA_051959385.1. Classification (GTDB taxonomy): domain Bacteria; phylum Pseudomonadota; class Alphaproteobacteria; order Rhizobiales; family Rhizobiaceae; genus Mesorhizobium_L. Next base: position 3,032 of record JBQCFH010000262.1, read on the forward strand.
CTTCCGTCCTGTAGCGCCCTTCGCCGTAGACGCTCATCGAGGACGCCACCACCAGCCTTTCGATAGGTTTCTTAACCAGCGCGTCGAGCAGGACCGCCGTTCCGAAATCGTTGGCGCCCACATAGCGCGCGATCTCGTACATCGACTGACCGACACCGACCTCGGCGGCCAGATGGATGACGGCGTCCACGCCCTCGACCGCCTCGGCGACGCGTTTCGGGTCTCTGATGTCGCCCACGAGGAACTCGGCGCCATGCGGCGGCTCGAACGGATCGGAGCCGTGAACCTGCTCGATCAGCGCATCGAGGATACGGACGCGGTAGCCATGCCGGAGCAGCTCCCTTGTGACCTCACGGCCGATGAAGCCGCCGCCCCCGGTGACAAGTACCTGCATCCTCATATCGTCCTCGCTTGGCAATTTCGTTTCGCCGTCCGAACTGACGCCAGCCTTCTTTGTTCCTCGATCCGGCGTTTTGGCCCCGGGCTCCCGGAGCGGACAGCCGGACGAGGCCGACCTGTCGCGCGGCGAAGTGGCGGGAACAAATGGGCTGAGCGACATGTTCTGCGCAGGACGATCGAATTGCGGCACATCTGAAGGACGGGCCATGGCGCGGAATGAAGCGGGCGGGAAATCCCGCAAGATCAAGGACGACGCCAAGGGCCAGATGGTCAGAACCTGGCACGGCCGGAAAAACGATGGCACGGCGAGCGCCTCGCCGGAAACCGTTACCGGTAGCGAAGATGCCACCTTCGAAACCGAACCTCGGCGAAAGGACATCCCCAGGAAGAAATGAGTCCGGACAGGCGGCGACGTTGAGAGGACGCCGTCGCATTATCCGGCATGCAACCGACGCATGCCCGGACCGTTTCTCCTGCGATACGCACCCGGGCATTCCTCGTTATGGACGAAGATCCAGATCGTTTGGCCGACGCCGATCACGTCCCGGCAGTCCGCAAGGGTTCGCCGAGTCCCCGGCTGAGCGAGGCTGAATTCAAGGCCCGCTACCTCGAGCATTTCGTCGATCCGGCATTCGGCCCGCTGCGGGAAGAGATCGGCCGAATTGCCGATGCGGCGTGGGACGCCTACGCCCATTCAAGGAAGAGCCCGAACACGCGCCGCGCCGGCGACGGGTTCGCGGATCCGGACTACGAGCTCTCTGTGGATTGGCTTGCCGCGCGTGAGGCGATACGAGAGGCCGAGGCGCGCTACCGGGACCCCACGGCAAGGCCGCGGCTCCTGATCGTGAGCGGCTCGTCCCGCAGCGAGCATACCTGTCCCGGAGAGCTATCCAAGAGCTATCGCCTCGCGAGCATCGCCCGGGATGCCGTCCGCAACGAGATGGCCCTGGATGCCGATATTCTGGACCTGGCGCGGCTCGCCTCCGAATACGGCCGCACGATCCATCCCTGCAAAGCCTGTTTCTCGACCTCTCCCGTCCTCTGCCACTGGCCCTGTTCGTGCTACCCGAACCATTCGCTCGGGCAGATCCACGACTGGATGAACGACATCTATCCGATGTGGGTTGAGGCGCACGGCATCATGGTGGTCAC